>JBGPAN010000018.1:0-19270 GCA_041480785.1 Bacteroidota bacterium
CCCATTTTCTTGCCCCCGGTTTCTGACATCCATGACCCCAAGAGCATAGCCTGGAAGATTTGAGCCATGGAACCTCCGGCCATAACATAAATGCCCTTGGGAGTCAGGGCACGCTTATAGGCTGAAAGCGAATGATATCCGTTTGCAGCAAGAATGAGGTCATACTGTTGCCCATTGTCGGTGAAATTTTCTTTGGTGTAGTCGATGATATGGTCTGCCCCAATCGAGCGCGCCATCTCCAAATTCCTTGTGCTGCATACGGCAGTGACTTCGGCCCCGAACGATTTGGCGATCTGCACCGCGAACGTTCCCACCCCGCCTGAGGCGCCATTGATCAAAACCTTTTGAGCCGGCTGAATCTGTCCTGTGTCGCGCAGACCCTGCAGGGCGGTGACCGCCGCCATAGGTACGGCCGCTGCTTCCTCAAACGCTAGATTGACCGGTTTCAACGCCAATGCGTTTTCAAGAGCACATGCATACTCGGCAAAACCGCCCCGCACCATCCCGAATACCTCATCATCTGGCTGAAACTGCTTGCAGTTTTTGCCAACCGCTTCAACCCGACCCGCTATGTCAGCACCGAGTCTGGTGTTTTTGGGTTTGAGCAGCCCCCCGCCCATAAGGCGAATCAAGAATATGTCAGCGGTCAGGAAATGCCAGTCATATGCATTGACGGACGCCGCATAAATCTTTATCAAGACTTCATCGTCCTTGGGCGTAGGTTTTTCGACGTCCTTGAGTTGAAGAACATCCGGCGATCCATATTTTGTGTATACAATCGCTTTCATATACATTCCTTCATGATTACTTTATTTTCAATCGGCACGGATGTCGGCTGTCATAGCATATATTGCCTTGCCACAGGGTGCGGGGCAATTTCACCTAACTTTTAGGCAAACCGCAGTGCCCCGCTGAACTCCTCATAAATCAAATTGTGTGAGAAACGCCTCAGGCAACGGTCTTGAGCAATCAAAGTCTATTTTGTGGTTCGTCTGCCAAGTTTGAGTAACCCAGCACGTTTGAATTCTTCAAACGATTCGGGAGGGAATTCAAACCTCTGGCCATCTTTTGTTGTGAGTGCCTGTAGTTCTTCGTGTGGTCCGTACTCGACGTTATCGATCCCAAATTCACGGACTCTCTTTTGGACTTCGCTAAAGTTCTCCACTGTCACTTTCAATGTCAAGTCTCCGTAGACAGGTCGCTGCCGCCGACACGTGCCCGCGAGCGGCGTGTTAGGCGAAGGCACCGCAGCATGATTCGTCTATTGTTCAGCTTTTCTTTTGAATTCGTACTCACCAGACGGGTTGATCTGCTTCATTGAGATCACCTTCCCATCTTTGACGACGAACTCGAATACGAAGTCGGAGAACGCCTGTATTCGGAATTTCCTCGACTTGTATGGAATGAGCTGGTATACTGGCCGTCCGGGAATACTGAAATAGAGGTTGTTGTCGCTCTTGAGCGATACGTCAAACGTGGAACCTGCATACTCGTACTTGCCGGTGTACACCTGCAGTGTCTTCGGGTCGCTCAGCGATGCGTCAGGTCTACGCACGAACGCCGCCTCAGATTCATCCAGAGACATCACGGCCTGAGAGATCTCCCCTTGTGGGCTCGTCTTGAAATTCACCGACCACTGCCCATACTGCTCATCGTTCGGAGTGTCGAACCTGTCAAAATGATAGTGCTTCAGCGGAAGCACGATCTTGTGAAAATCGAATTGGAGCGATGAGTCATTCATTGAGATCTTTAGGATGCCGTACGCGGGATGTTCGTACTCGCCGGCATAGTCTGCAAGTGGATGCGACGGTACAGTGTGAGGAACCCGCGCTTCACCCGACTTCTGTCTCCCCTCTTTGCCTAACTTCCTAGCTTGTGTTCTGTCCTTTAAGCTCCGTTCGCTCCAAGGCGTTTCTGAAATACCTAGCAAACGTTCATAAACGTTACTGGTAATCACGTTGTAGAGTGGCGCACTGTGGTCACCAATGACGAAGACGATGACCCCGATGCTGTCATATGGCATGCAGGAGATCTGCGAGTGGATGCCGTTAAGGTCGCCGCCGTGATAGACAAGGTAATGACCTCTGTACGATGCAAACCATCTCCCCATTCCATAGACTGGGTTCAGAACCTCACCGTACCCTCTGTTTTCAAGTTGTGAGTTCGGTAGCGCAATAGAGGGAGCCAGAGTGGCACGGACCACCTCTGACGGAATGACCTGCTTTCCCTTGTAGGTCCCTCCGTTCATGAGCGCAATGAGCCATTTGGACATGTCGTTGATGTTCGAAATAATCGAGCCAGCCGGCCCGATTCCCTGTGCCTCCTCGTAATAAGGGATTCTATACAAAATCGTCGTGTCCCGTTTCTCGTTGTACGGCACAAAGCAATCCGCCTGTTTCTTCATCTCTTCAATGCTGAACAGTGTGTTGCTCATGTCCAGCGGTCTAAAGATCCGCTCCCGTACGAAATCTTCCCACGTTTGCTTGGTCAGATACTCGATGACGTACCCGCTGGCAGCATACATCATGTTGTTGTACAGAAATCCCTGGCGAATTGGTTGACTCGGCTCAAGGTATTTCACGCGGTCGAACAATTCTTTGCGGGAGAAATCCGACCTGTACCAGATCATATCGTGGCGCGAGATGCCGGTACGATGAGCCAACATGTCGCGGATGGTGACTGTATTGTTAAGGTCTTCGGTCGAAAACTGAATAATCGGCACGAATTGGCGGACCGGCTTATCCCAGTCCAGTTTTCCCTCGGTGACAAGCAACCCCATAGCCATAGTTGTGAACAGCTTCGTGTTGGATGCAATCTGGTAAAGCGTGTTTGGGGTGACAGGGAGCTTCTTTTCGTAATCTCGGTAGCCATACCCCTTCGCAAAGACAAGGTGGTTCTTCACAACGATTCCGACTCCTACCCCCGGTGTGTTCCAGTCCTTGAGGGTTTTCTCCATGTACTTATCAAATTCCCCGAGCTTTTTCTGGATATTGATCTCTTGAGCCAGCACTGGCAAAGAGAGAATACAGCAGAGCATGATCAAGAGCACTCTTCTGAGAATATTGCCCATAAGTCCTCCAAAAGATGGTGGTTGAAAATTATCGCTAGTTCCATGCGGCGGTTTGCATAACGATTTCTATGTTCAATGAATAGAGAAGGCGGGGTAGTCCCACAAAGGAGATAGGCGCTCTCCCGATACGTCGGGAGATTGAAGAGCCCGAAGGCTATGTCCTGACGCCCCGAGACAAAGATCTCCATCACTCGGTATTTGGAATCGTGGCGATCATACTCCGCCGTCTTCACCAAGTTTCTCAAGGATTTGGTAGTGGGAGATGGTTTGCCCGATCATCGTTGCCACGTTCAGCTGCAAATCATTATTTCAAGATGCCCGTGCTGGCGAGAGCTGTTTGGATGATATATTCCGGCTATCTGAAGGGCTGCTCAATCAGGACGTACTTGCCAATTCTCTGCGGCGCCGAGTATACAATTTGTCCTCCATCAAGACTCAGGGAAGCGGATGAGCTGCTTCTCAACCCTTGAAAGACGTTCCTCAGTCGCTGCGTGGTTCCCTGCGGCAAGGTCATTTTCCACAGTTCGTCCTTTCCATCAATGTAGAGAAGGAATCTGACATCGACTGATGAAGTACTCCAGCGTATTGGCATCGAGAACAGTTTCCGAGCCTTCATGGCAAGAGGGTCCCGTGCTTCGTCAAACGGGACAAGCCACATTCCCTGACTGGCTGTTCGGAAGTCGCGAAACCCGACATACTTGCCACCAAAGAGAGGAAGAGCAAATGTCGAGTCAAGGAAGAAGCGCGAAGGTTCTCGTCCGTCGAGGAAGTACACCCAGGTCGTACCTTTCCAATATGTGCAGAGCGACCGATCGTCGATCCACGCCCAGTAACCCGTTGCTTTTCCCAGGGTTCTGTCAACTCCAGGGTTCTTCAGATCGATGACGTGGAGTTTGCTGGAATCCGTTGGCTCTTGATTTCTCCTGGAGACAAACGCGACGTGAGTGCCGTCAGGAGAATAGGCCGAAAAACTGGAGACCTCATTTCCGGCAGTCAGTTGGCGCAGGTTCGTCCCATCTCGGTCCATGATGAAGAGGTGAACCTCAGGCATTATCTTTGGATCAGCACTCGCCATGCTGAAGGCGATCTGGCTGCCGTCCGGGGAAAAGGAAGGCCACCCCCGCAGCGCCTCACCTGACGTCACCTGGTGGATGCCAGTGCCGTCGAGATTTGCGACCCATAGGTGGCTAATGTCTTGTCGTTGGTAATATAGAAGTTTGTTGCCATCGGCGGACATGGTCGCGAAATAGTCAGGTCCCGGCCCTTTTGTCACCTGAGTAAGTCCACCGCCGTTTGCCGAAACCATCCAGATATTCGCCGCGCCATGTTTAGTCGACGAGAACAAGATGTAATTCTGCTTGGTCCAGTACAGATCAGTCATTTTCTCTTTTAGTGACGTCAGTTGGATTTCCCTCCCGGTGGAGAGATCACGCTTGACAACTTCAACGGTGCCATCGGGGAATAGCCTGAGAAATGCAAGCGATCCTCCATCTGGAGACCAGCTTACCGCAACCTCACCACCTTCGCCGATACCAAGCGTATCAATGAACTCAAGACGAGTGTCTCGGCCGTCACGACCGACCGTCCAGTACTCGTGCTTTCCGGAACGGCTGGGACAATACGAATGGTTACTTTTGATGTAGGCAATCCGTCGACCATCACCGCGCCACGCCGCAGAAATACCTGTATCAGAGACTACTCTCGATATCCCACCTGAACCTCCGACAACGCAGATTTGTTGTATTCGCGTGTGCGGATTTCTACGATCATAGACAACTTGACTCCCGTCTGGCGAGAGATCTGCAGTCACTATGCTTCTGCTCGAATCGTTTGTCAATCTCCTCTCTTCTCCGCCGGTAACATGGATTTGATAGACATCCCATCTACCGCTCAGATCTGCTGCAGGAAACACGATCCAGTTGCCGTCGGCGGAAATTGAGGGGTAGCCGACCTGGGGAAAAGGAATCTGCACGGCGCGTGTACTGGCATTTGGATTGACCTGTAGTCCGCCAGGCCAGAGCATCAGTACAGTGGCAGCCAAAAGAATTGCGCCCAGTCCGATGCCGCCGATGATCCACGCTCTCTTTTGCAGCGACGCTTTAGGCGGAACGGTGCTCTCAGTCTCACTTCCAGGGCGATCCAATCCCTTCCCTTCCATCGCGGCCGTTGATCTCCGGATAATCTTCGTCGTTTCCTTCTTCAGCCTGCGGAGATCAATGACCATATCGTGTACAGTCTGATACCGATCCTCAGGATTTTTTTCCAGCGCTCGATTCAATACATGGAGTAGCTCCGATGATGCATCAGGCAGGTATTTCTGCAGCGACTCTGGTTCCTCGTTCAGAATCGAATACATCACTGCAGCCTCGTGTTCTCCACGGAACGGCAAGCGACCCGTGAGCATCTCATAGAGCACCACTCCGAACGAGAAGATGTCGCTCCTCGCATCAACTTCTCCCCCCTGGATCTGCTCCGGAGCCATATACGCCAGCGTCCCAACCGTGCTGCTGGTTTTTGTCAGCTTCAGCGATCCCTTTAGCTTCGCCAGCCCGAAGTCCATCACTTTCGGCTGGCCTTTGGAGGTCAGCATGATGTTGTCGGCTTTGATATCTCTGTGTACGATGCCTTTCGCGTGTGCTTCCTGGAGGGCTTCGCCGATCTGAAGTGCGACACTCAGTGCATCATCGATCTTGGCGTAGGGGAGTTTCTCCCGGAGAGTACCACCTTCGATGTACTCCATGACGATGAACTGCTGGCCGTCTTGTTCTTCAATTGCATGGATTGTGCAGATGTTGGGATGATTCAATGCGGAGGCAGCACGGGCCTCTTGGAGAAATCGGGCTTGTTCATCCGTTGTGGCTGTGAGGTGATGGGGGAGAAACTTTAGAGCAACATCGCGATCCAGCTTGGCGTCATGGGCCTTGTAGACAACGCCCATTCCACCTTCGCCCAATTTCTCGAGGATTTTGTAGTGAGATATGGATTGCCCGATCATTGGCTGCTCCTGTTGGTGGGAATCGGGTCTGAGAGAATTACGTCTACGGTGCTGGTGGGTCGTTACGTCACCACAAAGCTACTGCAGTTCAGACTGAAAGGCAAACGTACGAGTTCCTGATAGCAGTTTTTGCCGAAAAGACGGGGTATGATTACAGATTTCCTGAGTAAAACGAAGAATCTCCGCCCGGCCTTCTCGGACCAATGTTGGCGGACGGGCCCACCGACTTGTCCCGTGAGCCGAATCCTTCGACAAGCTCAGGATTCGACCCTGAGGAGGCTCGAAGAGTCGAAGGCGAAACGGGATCTTCACCGATGAGCCTGCCCGACTGATATCGTGCCGGACGTCGGTCAGGCGGGGATTCTTCTTTAGAGTGAGTAGCGAACCAATTGCACATGACTTAGGCAAACCGCAGCACCTATGTGAACTCTATGGCCCACCAATACTAGACAGCGACCGGCGGTGCTGTTTGCCAAATGCGATCGCGACCCTAGAACGTTGAAAAGAAGAAAAGGAACATATCATGATGCAATCGTCTTCGATTGTTTTCTGAGGTATTCGACCGTCCATCGCCCTGGGCAACATCAGAAGCTAATCGAGAAAAGCAAACCGAGCTGTACTGTGGATTGGAGGCGTGGCCCGACCCCTGCGAAATCGTCGCTGGAACCATCGTGATCAAGGTCTTCATACACTCTCACCTTGATGTCATCATCATTGAGCAGCTGAACAGAAGCGAATAGCTTCAGGAAGGATGTAATATTGTAGTCCAACTCTCCGTGCAAAGAGAGATCGGGTTCAAAGCGCTCTGCGTAGTTTACGAAAACGACCGATTTGATAGTCGCATTGGTTTTGGGCAAGATCTCTTTAGAGAAGGTGACGTGCACGTATGCACCAAACTCCGTATGTGTTTTTTTCCCCGGGTTGATACTGTATGATGTCGGATCGACGCCGTGATCGAGAACGTACGTGATCTTGCTAGCTACGGGGGTGCACAGCACTGACAGATTGAGGCTGTCAAGACGAAGATCAAGCGCAAGCCCGGCCAGAAGATATCCCGGCGCCATGAAGTTGCTGACATAGTGTTCCTGATCGGGGTCCTCATAGATATCGTACCCTGGCCAGAATTGCGACTGGAGGTCGGCGGCAACAACGAGATGGAGCGAATTCCACACCTTGCGCCCAAACTTGAGACTGAAGTCCAACCGATCGTTTGTCTTGCGAACAGGGAGCGACTTGCTTTTCATCATCGAAAACTCCCCGTCCCACGAGGCATTAAAGCTCCACATACCGTTGCTGGCAGAAGGATTCAAGTTGGACTTAAGGCCTAGGGCGTAGCTGTATTCATCGCCTCCCGCCGACCAGTTAGAAAAACTCATGTGCGTGAATGATGCCTCTACGTTCCCCTGCCAGTGAAAAGAGGTGCGTTGAAAATTTAGTATGTCCTGGCCAAGAAGTGTAGTCCAAGACCAACAAACCATCCAGGAAATTACAGTCGAACGAGTCATCGCATTCTGGCGCCTCACGTGTTTATCAAAAAGGGGGAAAACGGGGCGGGTACTGCGATGCACCGCTTTCCCCTACGGACTTATCGGGTAGCTTATTTCATCATCTTCAGGATATCTCCAACTTGGGTGGCCTGAGCAGTAACGCCATTCTTCAAGTCGCCAAAGAGTGATTTCAGCTGAAGTTTTGACAGCTTTTCGAGCTCAGATTTGAGTTCGCTTTCGTTCCTTTCTACATTATCGATGCCTGGAATTGATAAATCCACTCGCATATCGAGTTTGCTGAGTGCATCCTTCATAAGTCCCTTCGCGTCGTTTTCTAGAGACTTCAATGCTTTTTCGAGACCAAATTCTTTGAGCATTTTCCAGAGGAACTTGCTCAACATTTTTTCGATTTCCTTTTCGATAAACTCTGCGCCGTTCAGGGCTTTTCTCACGCTGATGTCTATTCTGTAGTGACCCTCGTGAAGAGGATGCTTCAACTCAGGATCGGGATACGGAAACTCGAAACTTACGGACCGATCGAGCGTCGCAACGACGTTCTTAAGGGGTCCCTCCATATCGTGGAGGCGATCTTCTATCGTCGCGATCTTGTTCCCCGCGCTTTTTAGGGGTGTGCAATACTTGTCCATACCCTCGACATACTCATACCCCTTCTTGAGCGATGCATCATACGCTTCGAGATCTTTGATCATATCTTGCATCAGGCGAGTGACGATATCCACGCTTTGCATCAACTTCTGACTTTTGGCTGCATCGTGGGCGACTTTTCCAGCAGCTTGCTCGGCAAGATCAATAAACGTTCTAAATGTATCGCTGAATCCGTAGAGAGCTATCCGTTCTGCAGTTATCGCATAATAGAAATTGTCAATTGGCTCCCTCATCGGAGTTGTATCGAGATCATATTGCTTGAGCGCGACCAAGATGTTCTTTAGGGTCGAGTTGGTACCGTCGAGGGATTTTTTGAGATCCTGTGCTGTGGTATGGATGTCCGGGACAGCCGATGCTGCGTCAGCGGCAGCCGAAGTGACATCGATTTCACTGGTCAAGAGTTCGGTGACCTTGACCATATAGTGCGGCAAGTCAGCTCCTGTGCTGATGATCCCGGCAACATTACCGATCGTTGCTATATCATCGTGGGCGGGCTTTGCAGCGGACTGAAGGGCAGCATATGCGTCTTTGACCTTTGTGAGGTCGACCACTTGCGCCTGCAATGACAGGCAAGAGAATATCAGCATCAAGATGACAATGAAACCGATTCGTTGAACTTGAAGTATGTTCATTGTAACCTCCTGGTGTGTTTCGTGCGGTGTCGGAGGATTTCTCCAGTCATGCAAAGATCTGCAGCACGGCCGCCGGGTGGACCATGAGGGATATTTGGACTGAAAGTAATGGGGCAGAGACTACTCGCGGACGGCATCGTACCAATGCTAGACGTGTAGTAGGATATAGTAGGTCTCCGGTGAGGAGGGTACTCTGAAGCCGAAGAAATGTACGGATGCGGATGGTCGATGTCAACATGGTTCCCGGAGCCACGGAAAAAAGGAGACTACCGACCACTGATGAGCTTCCCAGGAATCATTGCGGCTTGACAGTCTTACCGCGACTTCGGCGTGATATTGCAACGGGAACAAACCCGCGAATGTCGTTTTTAAGAGGAGACGAAAATGTGAGAGCGGCAGCTCGATTCTGGCGTATAAAGGCGTGAGTTTGGACAAATCGCTGATCATTCGTCGCGGAGGAATGATCACCGACCACCTGCTCTTCCGTCGCCAACAGAAAGGAGTTGAGTCTCGAAAATGAGAAAGATCATTTGTCGAACGCAAAAACCTCCTTCATCGTGATCTGCCCCCTGTCTATGTGCCAATGTGAAGTTAGTTTTTCCCCTGTTTAGGCATTGGCTACCTGACGTAGGGTATATGCCTCTGGTGCTATACAAATGGAAAAACCTCCTTCATCGCTTCCCACGAATCCAGAGGTTTCAATCCCGCATTCCACGGGTCAATGAGATTTGTCAACGGCGGGCACGGTGTCTGAGTATAAAACTACACTTGCCTTGTACCAAAAGCAAACAATGGTCAACTTTGGGGAAAAGATGGGGTGTGATTGAAGGTCTCTCACCTAAAACAGAAGATCTCGACCTTAGCTTCTGCGTGCCGCGAATTTCTATTGATTGATCTAAGAACAACATAAGAGGGATTGCCGCAAGATAAAATGACCGCCAATGAATCATCATTGCCGGTCATTCTCTTCTTAACTCCACGAAGATTCTTTTACTACTCAAACAATTCAGAGTATTTCCACTCTAGGAATTTTCCTTTCTTGCTGATTTTTGCCGTAATGGTTCCCAGCGGATACTTGACCGATGTCGCTTTTGCTATTGCGAGTGTATCTTGCAGCTCTATTTTGTACTGTGCTTCGGTGGTAGATGCGAGTTCTTTCGATAAGGTAAAACCAGCGAATGATCCATTCCCACCGCCAAGTTCTTTTGGAAGAACCCGATATTCATAGAGCTTCACAGCAACTGAATTCAACTCGTACAAAATAGCCTCTTTGTTTTCATATTCTTCCACAGATTTATGAAGGCTTGAAGATACATTCCTCTGGATTATGGCTACGGGAATAGAAACAAGGGCAGGTCCCAACATCACCATTCCACCGAGAACAAGTTGTATAGTTGACCAACGGAGAATGTGCAGTTCTTTGCCAGAAGCTCGGTCAACCGCTCGTGTTCTCAGGCCAAAGAAAAACAATGTCGGAGAGATTACAAATACGAGCAGTATACTTACGAGACAGCTGACTTGTGTCGTGATGGTCGGAAGTTCCGGTATTTTCCCGGAGAACATTTGCACTCCATGATCGATTGTCATTCCGCCAACATTCACCCACGGGACTGGAGATAGAAACAAACGATCCTCAATTGCATAATTGTGGTGGAAGAAAAAGGTCAGAACAAGCATTCCACACGCAAGAATGATGAGCCAAATAATCATTGTCTCCGACCTCCCAACCTTTGTTGCAGTAGTTGCCTGCGATTCAGTTGTCTGATTCATGGCGCACTCCTTTCTCCGTCAGAATATACCGTTCCTGGATGGTACCCTTTCGCCCCCAATACGGAATAAAGTCGGCGGTGCGGCCCCGCGCATATGCATGAGAGGCTGTAAGAACTACCACGGAATCAGAGAGTGTGGTAACAAATATTCTCGTGCTGTCTTCTCCAACAGAAGATGTATGAATGTTCGAACCAATTGTTGCCTGAGGACAGTTTTGCAGAAATGTCATCGCTAACGAAAGTTTCTTCATCTTCCCTTGTGCGTGGTATTCCTCCAGCACAGAAAGAAGTCTTATCGGAGCATCTGATATCATAGTCCCCCGAACAACAAGCGACTTACTGTCCAAGAGTCGCTTTTGCTGCCATTGTGTTGTATTGAGCATCCCCGTCCAATGAGCACCAAGAGCAATCACACTGATGAATGCCAGGACACCAACAATGATACGGTGTTTGACTGGAACAGGATTGCGCAATATGTACACAAGAAGGGCGATGATGTAGATCAACGCAGCGACTCCGGCGGCGTTGAGGGATGGCCAGACTTCTACTGTTCGGTCCGGAAGAATAAACGCGAGGGAGACAAGAATTATGCCTCCGAACATCCATCGAAAGATCATAACGCCTCCTTTGGCTTATGGTAAATGGATAGCTCGTTCGAGAACCTCGAGGGAAGAAACTTGAGCGCGACGTCGCGATCGAGCTTGGAGTCATGGGCCTTTATACACTACACCCATTCCACCTTCACCGAGTTTCTCAAGAATGCGGAAGTGCGAAATTGTCTGCCCGATCATGACGACCTCCTCTTCGTAGGAAGACAGCAGCCATAGCGAAAACATCATTACTGCGTTGGCAGGAACAAAAAGCTTCACAAAGCTACTGCTGTTCAGACTGAAAGGCAAATGGCAGAGTTCTTATGCCAGGTTTTGAGGGAAAAGTAGGGGTGTGATTGAAGATTTGCTGAGTAAAACAAAGAATCCCCACCGATTTACCCCGATCGCTTTCTGATCGGGGCTTGTCCCGTGAGCCGCAGGCGAAACGGGATCTTCACCGATGAGCCTGCCCGCCCTCATGAAACCACAAGGTCAGGCGGGGATTCTTCTTTAGAGCTTGCGCGTTCTTCGCGTCTCCCGCTCTTGTCCCGCTTTCTGGGATCCCGCATGATAGCGGGATCTCCCGCTCCTGGATTCCGCTCGAAGGCGGGACTCAAAGAGCGGAACAAAAGCGGGAGATTCCGCTTCTTGGCGGGATTTCCCGCCTCTCTGGATTCCGCTCACAGGCGGGATTCATAGAGCGGAACAGAGAGCGGAACCGCCGTTTTTAGGCGAGATAGCGGGGGCCCCCTACTTACGGCAGTTGCAACCTTGGATCGAGTCTTTGAAATGCCATTGGGGTACAACGAGAAACGACTATGTGCCCCCAACCGGATTCGGCGACTACTGCAACCCACGGCAGCTCTGCTTACCATTGTTTATGAATATCAGCTTAGCTGAGCCGAAAATCCAGTGAGAACCTGATACTATTTTAGCAGCAGGAGTTTCTTCGTCATCATGAAATCTCCCGCCTGCATCCGGCAGAAATACACACCGGTCGAGACATTCGCCGCGTTCCATGTTAACCTGTATCTTCCAGGCGACAAAGTGGAGGCGACAAGAGTTGCAACTTCATTGCCCAGAGTACTGTGTACTTTCAAAGTGACATAGCACTCTTTGGGAACATCAAATTCGATGGCCGTCGATGGATTGAAGGGATTAGGGTAGTTCTGGTAGAGGTAGTACGTACCTGGCAATCCAGCGATGTTGTCCACCAATGTGGATGAAGTGCCTGTTTTAAAGCTCCACACAGGCGAACAGAGGGCGCTTCCATCGATGAGGTAGCCGAGGACACGCCAGTAGTACGTCCGATTGGGATCCAGGATGCTGGTTTGCCTGGTGGTAAAGGTCAAAGCAGAGTCATTGATGACGATGCTACCAGAATAGAAGTAGGAACCCGTTGCAACCTGGAGTTGATATGACACTGCCCCCGCTGCAGCATTCCATTGAAACGTGGGCCGAGTCGTCGTGTTTGTCGCATCTGCAGACGGGCTGAGAAGCACTGGCGGGAAGAATGATACTCCTCCACCGTCGAATGTTTTCGTGTTTTGCCCTCCTACCACCCACCCCTTGAACGCATCGATGAAGTGAACACCGTACAATGAAGACGTAGTGCCCGAGAGCTGCCGGCCCCAGGTAGCACCACCGTCGGTTGTTTTAATGATGGTCCCGTTCCATCCTACAGCCCATCCCTGTCGAGCGTCGATAAAATGGATTGACGTTATCCAATTATTCGTTCCGCTGAAAACGAATGACCACTGAATGCCTCCGTCAGTTGTCTTGAACATCACGCCATCTGCGCCAACAACCCACCCAGTGTTCTCATCCATGAAATAAGCCCCTTGAAGGAATCCATATGCTGGCAATGAGGGGGAAGTCCAGGTGGCACCACCGTTTGTTGTTCGAAGAACTAGATTGCCGCCAAAAACAATCCCCTTCGTGCTGCTTAACGCTTTGACGCCGTAGATATATTGCATTACTGGCGCTGTCTGTGACTCCCAAGTCGATCCGCCGTTTGTTGTGCGGAGAATCATGCCTTCACTGACCACCCATCCATTGTTGGCATCACTCATGCTCACGTCTCTGAGATCGATCGCGGTTCCGCTGGTTTGCGACGTCCACTGAGTTCCCCCGTCTGTCGTTTTCACGATCTTCCCGGCCGCGCCAACCGACCAGCCGGTCAGCGAGTCGACGAAACAGATCGATACCAACGAAATAACGCCGCTTGCTTGCGATTTCCAGCCCGCTCCGCCGTCTGTTGTTGCGAGGATTCCGCTAGAACCTGCCATCCAGCCGTATCGGTCGCCAACGAAACAAATTGACCTGAAGAAACCCACTACGTTACTCGTTCTCCAGCCTGCACCGACTGTGGCGAATGACCAGACCGCCGACCAGTTCGCTGCTCCGCTGATATCAATTGCCTGAACACGCCAGTAATAGGTCGTGCTTGAGGAAAGCGCGCTCACAGCATAGGAGGTGTCAGCAAGTGTCTTGTCAATCAAGTTTGGTGAGAACAAGGAACTGGTGGAGACCTGAATCTTGTACGAAACAGCTCCTTCCGAACTCATCCAACGAAGAGTGATGCTAGTTCCAACATCCATCGTATTCTGTGAGGGCGAGGAAAGGATTGGACCCGCTGGCCCGGCAGGCACCGTGGTGAATGACCACACTGGGGACCAATTGCAGTTCCCGGCACCGTTCTTTGCGCTCACACGCCAGTAGTACGTCGTATTCCTCGTGAGCGGTCCAATCGTTTTCTCAGTCACTTTCAGCGTTGAATCATCGAAGACGAGTGCCAAGAACGTGGATGCCGTCGACACCTGGAGGCGGTACGAGACCGCTCCGGTTGAGGCGTTCCACTGGATCCTTGGGTTTATTGACACAGCCGTTGCGCTATTTCCAGGCGAGAGCGGTGATGGAATGGCGGGTACACCGGCCGGTTGGTTTCCGATGGTTAACCTCCGAACACTTGACCAGGCACTTGTGCCACTTGAATCAGTCGCGTTAACGCGCCAGTAATAGGTTGAAGTGGAGTCCAGGCTCGTCACGGAGCAGACCGTATCAGCAAGAGCCTTGTCAAGAACTGTGCAGGAGAAGTCGGCGAGACTGGATATCTGCAGCCGATAGGAGTTCGCCCCCTGCGATCGGTTCCACTGGAAGACAAGGTTCGTGGAGAGGTTCCAGGCCGCGTCGACGGGAGAAGAAAGCGTCGGGGTTGGTGGCCCGAGACGCCTCGTGGTGAAGTTCCGAGGCCCCACCCAGGCACTCGAGCCTGTGGTATCGGTTGCACAGACACGCCAGTAATACGTTGTCATTGAGCTCAGGCCGCTCAAGACGAATGTCGTGTCACCAAGCGAACGATCGATCACTGTGGAAGAAAAATCTGAGGAGAGTGACACCTGCAGCCTGTAGGAAGTTGCACCCTTTGAGGAAGACCAGGACAACATCGTCGCGGAAGATATGTCCGTTGCCCCATCCGGAGGCGACGCCAGCGTCGGCACTAGTGGTCCCACCTTCATCGTGGTAAAACTCCATGGCGCTCTCGAGCCGCTCTCTCCCGTGCTGTCGCACGCCCTGACACACCAGTAATACGTTGTTGTTGAAGACAAGCCGCTCACCGCGAGGACAGTGTCGTACGAAATCTCGTAGGAAGTCCCAGGGTATGGAAACGTCGGGCTGGTGGACACCTGTACCGAATAGTACACCGCGCCTGGAGATTTGTTCCAGCGCAATGTGACGCTAAGCGGGAGTCCAACCATCTGATCGAGAGGATAGACAAGCGATGGCTTCGGAGGCCCGGGGGCTTTCATCGTCGTGAAACTCCACACCTTGGACCACTCACTCTCGCTCAAAGTCCCCTGCGCACTGATTCGCCAATAGTATTTCGTCAGGCTTTCAAGTTCGCCGACATCCTTCCATGTACTTGAGATCGTTGAGTCATCAAAGACAATAGTCGTGAACGCCGAATCCGTCGAAATCTGAAGATGATACGACTGAGCCCCGCTGCTATACGACCACCACAGGGAAATTCCGGGTCCCACTCCAGTCGCGCCATCGGCGGGCTGGTATGGTGTTGGGATAGGAGGAGGAGCCGAACCTGTGGTGAATATCCGCCGGACCGACCACGCTGAGGAGCCCGAAGAATTCGTCGCCTGAACATGCCAGAAGTACTCCGTGCCATAGTCAAGACCTGAAACTGCTAACGAAGTGTCTGTCAGATTGGCTTGATCGACGATCGAGGGAGAGAAACTGTAATACTTGGATACTTGCAGTCGACAGGAAACAGCATCACTCGCGCGGTGCCACCGCAACGTAACGGTTTTTCCGATCTTTGTGGAACTGTCTGCCGGAGAAGCAAGGGCAGGTGATAGCGGAACAAAAAGGAGAGGACCGCCGCCATCGTTGGTTTTCAGGATCATCCCGTTTGTCCCGACCACCCAAGCAGTTGTCGGATTTTCAGCATGAACAGCACTCATGATTTCGTTCTTGCCTGTGACCTGCTTCCCCCAAGCATTTCCCCCGTCGGTCGTTTTCAGAACTGTACCGTTTGAACCAGTCGTCCAACCTGTCGAAGAATTCGCAAAAGAGACTGAATAAAGAGTCTCATCGCTCCGGCTCACCTGTGCATTCCAGCTCGAGCCGCCGTCTGTAGTCTTGAAAACCGTGCCTGAGTTCCCCACAATCCAGCCGATGGAGCCATTCACAAAATGGAGCGAGTTGAAGCTCTGTGTCGATCCTGCCGGTTGTGCGGTCCACGTGGAGCCGCCGTTGATCGTCTTCATCACCAATCCGTGCGATCCTACAATCCATCCAGTCTGCGAACTGACGAATTGAACGGCAGAGAGAGAGGTCGAGCTCAAGGTCTGTGAATTCCAGGCAGCTCCGCCGGACGTGGTGCTGAGCACAAGGCCAGAGGCCCCGACACACCAGCCATTCAAGGGATCGACAAAGGAAACAGAGGCGAGCGCCTGGGTCGTTCCAGTCACCTGTCTACCCCAGGACGTGCCCCCATCCGTTGTCTTGAAAACATAACCAGAGTCCCCCGCGATCCACCCCGTTTGCGCGTCAACAAAGCAGACGGAATTCAAAGAACGTTTGGTCGCACTTGCGAATGCGCTCCAGCTTCTACCGCCGTTCGTCGTGCGAACAATCGACCCGGCGTAGCTACAGCCCCAGCCGTTTTGATCGCTCGTGAAGCAGACTGAGAGCAACCAGTCCGACGTGGCGCAACCACGCTGTTGGTCCCATCTCAGTCCGCCTGTGATCGTTTTCAGAATGGTCCCGCCGCCCCCGACAACCCAGCCGGTTGAAATTCCGGCAGTCGCGAGATCCTTCAAGACCACCGTGGTCCCCGATGATTGGACAGTCCACGTCGAGCCACCATCGGTCGTTCTCAAAATCCTGTTCTGCGAATCTGACCTGCCGTATGAATCGATTGCCCAACCTGTCGTTGCATCGACGAACTGCACTTTTTGCATCCACGTTCCAGAAGAGGTGACCTTTTGTGTCCAAGTGACTCCTCCGTCAACCGTGGTCCACAGTGTGGCGTACGGATAGGGGACGTAGTAGGTCAGGTCTCCCCATACGTCCAGCGTGACGCTTATTGTCGATGATGTGATCCCCGAGGCCCATCCATGTAATGCATCAAGAAAGTACATGCCTCTTACCCATGCTCCACCGGAACCAATACCGGTCCAGGTAACCCCTCCGTCCGTCGTCCGAAGCATGGAAGATGAGCCCTCATGGCCCATGATAAATCCAAGGTTCGGATTCACAAAGTAAATGTCATCAAGAAATGCAACGTTCGAACCCGTGTATTGCACACTCCATGAGATCCCTCCATCTGTTGTCTTCCGAATTTTGCTGTCGTTGTCGATGACCCAGCCCACATTTGCATCAACAAATTGCACATTCTTCAACGTGCTCGTAGTCCCGCAGCTGAGCGTGGACCAGGAATTCCCGCCATCCGTTGTTTTCAACATGGTGCCGTTATAGCCCACGACCCAGCCAAGCTGACTGTTTAGGAAATGCACACCGTACAGATCAGTCGTCGTCCCCGCACTCACATTTTCCCATGTTGCTCCTCCGTTTGTTGTTCTGACGATGGCGCCAGATAAGCCCACTGCCACCAGCCTGTTGATGTCGATCGCGTGGATACTCTGAAGATGTTTCGCCGCGATTGAACCATCGTTTTGAGCAAACCAGCCGTTCGGCTCTGGTGGAGGTGGGGTTGGCGCGATGACGACCACGCTTCGTGAAGCAGGAAGCGTATCATTCGTATTGTTTTCGTCGTTTGTCAGACGTGTCCACGCTGTGAATCGATACGTCCCTTCAAACGAGCTCGACCAGGTCGTGGTGAATGTCATGGAGGCAGACGCGCCGGCCAGGAGTGTCCCCACGTAATTCTCGGTAACGGGCGAGCCATTGTTGACACAGTAACTCAGCGCGAAATTGCTTTGATCAATCCCGCCAAAGTTCTTGATCGTGATCTTTATCGGCACTGATTGGTGGGTTTCCACGACGTCCGCGATCTCCATCGCGGTTACCCCCACGTCGTTGTTCACGACGCCTCTGGTCGTCGTCTTGAGGACTGTGCCGGAATAGCCCACAATCCACCCGACTTGGGAGTTAAGAAAATCTACAGCATTGAGGCTGCCCGATTTGCCACTGCTCTGTGATTTCCACGTCGCACCACCGTTCGTTGTTGAGAGAATGATCCCGCCAACACCAACCACCCAACCGTTCTGCGAATCCACGAAGTCCACGCTGGAGAGCGTCGAGGCTGTCCCACTTACAAGAGACGACCACGTTTCTCCTGCATCCGTCGTCTTGAGGATTGTTCCGGAGTACCCCACCGCATAGCCCGTTTGAGCGTCCGTGAAACAAGACGACAGGAGAGTGTTGGTCGTCCCGCTGGTGCGGTTGGTCCAATTGGTCCCGCCATCGGTGGTCTTGATGATCGTTCCGCTGACACCCATCATCCATCCAACAGTCGCACTCGTAAATCGAACAGAGTAGAGGTTGGAGTACACGTTGGTCATGGATCCGGACCAGGAAGCGCCCCCGTCAGTTGTCTTGTAGAGGTAGGCCCGGTAGCCGGCATAGTTATCACGCGTTATCACCCATCCCGTTGTTGTGTTGATGAAAAACACGTCCCACGCAATTCTGTTTGTCAGAGTGAAGGATTGAGTGAACCACGTCGCACCGCCGTCCGTGGTCTTCAAGATTGTCCTGTCCGTGCCAACTGCCCACCCCGTCGTTGCATTCACGAAGTGGACTGCCTCAAGAGCGCAGAGGGTATTGCTGGTCGGGATTGACCAGGTCATTCCTGCATTCGTCGTGCGAACAATGGCTCCACTGTCGCCAACGGCAACTACTGTATTCGCATCGAGAACGGAGACATCAAGGAGCTGTTTTGTCGTCGGAGACTGCCCCGGAGCATACCAGCCGGCCTGCCGACAGAATCCCTCATCTACGCAGAAGGTGAGAAAACACACAATCAAGATTCTCTTCATGGCGAAACCTCCGTTTCAGATCCTTGGGTACTCTGGATGAAGCTCTCCGCTCTAGTGAAAGCGCAATGCTGTTTCTTCCTCTTGCTTAAGTCCATCTGTTGACCAATTCATAGAATGCGAGGAGCACGCCGCGATTCCCGGATTCACTGCTGTACTCCTCCCACGAATGCGCGTATCGCGCATCCCCCACCGGCAAGGCATCCAAGGACACGATAGTGTGAGATGGTCGTCCCGATCAAAACGACCTCCTCTCAGAGGAAGACAGCAGCTACAGCGAAAACAACATCGGTGCGTTGGTGGGAACAAATAGCGCTACAAAGCTAGTGCGGTTCGGTGTCAAAAGCAAATGACAGAGTTCTTCTGTGAGGTTTTGGCTAAAAGATGGGCTATGATCGAAGAGTTCCTGAGCAAAACAAAGAATCCCCACCGACTTGTCCCGTGAGCCGAACCCTTCGATTTACTCAGGGTTCAATCCTGAGCGAACTCCAATGCCATTCCCGTGGGTGAGTCGAAGGACCGAAGGCGAAACGGGATCTTCACCGATGAG
>JBGPAN010000019.1:0-18960 GCA_041480785.1 Bacteroidota bacterium
GAACCCGGGAGCTCCGGGTTTTATTGCAGATTCTCGTGCTACACGTGCCGTGTATAATTTGGTAAGCAGCGCGCGTTGCAACATCTGCACGCGAGTGGCGCGGTCCTTGAGTGCTTTGATTTGCTTAGGGTCGGTGATGTTGAAAACCGCAAGGTTGATGTACGAATCCTCGCCGCGACAAACCGGGATCTTCAGGATGAAGTGCGGAAAGGTGTCTTTCGGGAGGATCTCTTTTTCCGGCTGAATGTCGTTGAAATTCATTTGCCCCCGCTGAGGCAGAGAACGGAAGACATTCCTCTTCTTGCCAATGAGTTTCTCAAGAAGGCCGCCGCGAACTACAGGCGTAGTGTCAAGAGCATTAGCCCGCAGTCGATGCAATTGCTTCTCACGCACCCTTGGCATGGGAATGTCCGCGAGCTACAGAACGTCATCGAGCGCGCGGTCGTCCTGTGTGGCGAAGAAGAAGTGCAGGAACAGGATCTCAAACTAGAACGCGTGAGGGAATCAGACCTGCTCGAAAGCGGATTGACTCTTGAGGAGTTTGAACGCAGGTTGGTGGAACGGACACTCAAGGAGATGAAAGGCAATCGGACGCAAACCGCCGAGACGCTTGGTGTCTCGCTTCGATGGCTTCAATACAGACTGAAAGAGTGGGAGATTGGGAAAGAATAGCTTCACGATTCTTGAAACAATTCGGGATGGGCATCTGACGAGGGTTCTGAAAGCCGAGCAACCCTCTTTGAAGCGCACTGTTCTCATCAAGACGCTGCACAAGCATCTTGTTACGGATACGAATCTTGTCAAGCGTTTTGAGCGGGAAGCGCGCTCTTGCGCGATGATCCGTTCAGAGCACATCGTCCAGGTGTATGATCTCATCGAGCTGGATGGCGCGCCGGCGATCGTGATGGAGTATGTGGAGGGGAAGTCGCTGCAGGAACTTCTCCTGGAGGGTTTTCAAACAGAGCAATTTGCCCGCATGGTCGCTGCGAGCGTGCTGACGGCATTGTCTGTCGCCCACCGTGCCGGAGTGGTTCATCGGGACATCAAACCTGCCAACATCATGATGGATCGGCACGGAATCGTGAAAGTGGCAGATTTCGGCCTGGCAAGCATTGGGGTAGAAACAACCCTGACACTCGAGGGGACGGTGCTGGGCACTCCGGCCTACATGTCGCCAGAACAGGTGAGCGGAGGGGTCGTAGACGGGAGGTCAGATCTCTTTTCGGTGGGCGTTACGCTCATAGAACTTGTCACTGGCGAAAAGTTGTTTCAAGGCGAATCGTACGCAGAATGCCTCAATAAGGTCCTCAACTTCAAAATAGAATCGCTCGATCGATTCACCGGGACCCTCTCCGTTTCTCTTCTGGCATTCGTTCGGCGCCTGATGATGCCGCGGAAAGAGGATCGATTTGCCTCGGCTTCCGATGCCTTGAAGGAACTTACCGGAAAAGAATCTGGGTTGCCGGAGCGGTTTTCAAAGCGGAGCGTGAAATTCCGTGCGGTCTCTGCGGCTGGTATCATCGCGATCATCGTTCTCATCATGACGTCGATTCTCTATTTCTGGCCAATGGGAAAGGGGAGTGGGGGAGACGCAGGGAGCGGACAGCCGACGGCCACCGCGGTCGACTCGACGAAGCGAGACACACTGTCGATAGCCGCATCGAGTGGTATACCCGGGCGAAGCGACGCATCCCGAGATTCGCAACGGATAAAGCGTGTGCAGATACCAGCGGGAAAAACCATCTATGATCCCCAAACGGCGGCTGATCAGCACATGCGATCTGAAAATGCAAGCTCTGAGAAGCCAGGCCCCGATTCCGGTTACGTTCAGATTTCTTGCACGCCATGGGCAAAAGTCTTTCTCGGGAATGAATATATCGGTACCACACCCATCGCAGGATCTCTGAAAGTCAAGGCGGGCGTACATACGTTTACTTTCAATAATCCGTCGTTTCTATCTCTGGTCCGGTCGGTAAGGATTCGTGCAGGGACGCAAACACTGGTTGAAGCCAATTTCCTCGATCAGGTCGGATACCTTCTGGTCGTGTCTCAACCGTGGGCGGAGATCTATGTTGACGACCAATATCGTGAGACAACTCCACTCGGACAGCCGCTTATGGTCACGTCAGGAAACCGGAAGATCAGACTTCACAATCCGGCATTCGAGGATATTGTTACCAACGTTGCTATCGGTGTGCGCGATACAGTCAAGCTTGTCAAATCCTTTACGCTGAAATGAACTGCTCCACAAAGCAATACGGCTGTCGAAAGAGATTCATGGCCACGGGTCAGACTGCATTCGTGGGTGCAGTGCTTATTTGTTTTCTCTCGCTCCTGGGTGTAGAGACCCTCCAGGCACAGACAGCAGTGCGCGTGGATTCCCTTCTGGCACTTGTTCGGGAGCTCTATGAACAAGGTTCTTACCTTTCATCGGAAGTCGAGGCACGCCGTTTGCTGGATAACCGTTCACTTCCGGATACCCTCCGAGTTCGGGCCGAGCAGTATTTGGCGTTCTCTCTTGTTGCCCAGGCGAAGAATGCAGGAGCAGTCGATCACCTGGTCACGATTCTGAGGATCGATTCTACATTCACTCTCGATCCCATTCTCACTTCCCCGAAGATCCTGTCAGTGTTCGGTGAAGCTCGTAAACAGTATGGATACCTGAAACTCTCTGAGCATTCTCCTCTCCAACTTGCGCAGCGGTTGCCCGATCATAGCGTTTCCTTTCGCACAATTCTTTTTCCCGGTTGGGAGCAAACCTATCAGGGGCGCTCCGTAAAAGGGTACACGCTGCTTGGTGCAGGAATACTCTCGCTGGGTGCCACGGTCTATTTTGATCGAGAGCGCCGGTCAGCCCATGAAGAGTATCTTGCAGCAAACACCCCGGAGCTCGCAGCATCAAAATACGCACGCTACAACAACAACTACAAGGCGGAGTACTATTCGCTTGCAGCTTTTGTCGCAATTTACGTCTACTCGCAGTTTGACGCTTTCTTCGACCTTCCCCCGCGTCTCGATCCGGCAGTCTCACAATCAAATTCTAATGTTCAGGTGACATTGCACTTTCCGCTCTAGGAGGCTGCTGAAAAAGCCCGTCGTCGACTCAAGTCGACGCCTTTGAATGCGCGAAACCCTTTCCCAAGGGGACCCCTTTGGGGCGGGTTTTGAAAGAAATTGAGCCGTCCGATTTATCGGATGGCGCCGTAGAACCGTCTTTCAGCCGTCTAATCCCAGTGCAATGAGTGCACGGGGCGTGCAAAATTTGCATATCATCGATTCTGGGAAGCTTGATTGACGGGCGATTTTGGCGGAATTTGCCCTGGCATGCAGATTGCCCATTATTTTCAGTGCAAAACAACAAAGAGGAGGAGTCTATGCACCAACGATACGTTGTTACAGTGTTGTTTGTTTTTTTGGCGCTCATCGTCTGTCTGACGTGTCTTCAGGCGCAAATCTTACCGCCGGTTATAGCGCCGTCGATCTCGCTCAAAGCTGCCTTAACGGATGGTGGAAAAGTTCAACTGGCGTGGGAAGTGCTGACCCGCGATACGGTGAAATACTATTCCATCTACCGGGCTGCATTCCCTGACACCGCGAAATATAGCCGGATCGATTCGGTGACGAACCGCGAGTACACCGATCTTCCTCCCCGTCCAGCGACCACCATGGCGTCTGTGTCATATGTGTACGTATACTATGTCACAGGAATCACGACAAAAGGGACAGTACTCAAGAGCAATCTGATTGTCGTGATTGTTTTCCCCACCCCGATCGCGAAAGACGTTGTCCGAATCACCTCCGCGCCGATTGAGAGTGGCGAGATCAATGTTGGGTACAAATATCAGGTCACGGCGGTTTCTTCGGATGCGTCAGCCAAGCTAACATACTCTCTGAACACAAAGCTCAACGGAATGACGATCGACTCGACCGGTTTGATCAAGTGGACTCCGACTGAACGAGGATTCCCGGTGGTGGAAGCAGCAGTCAAATCAAATAAGGGCGGGTCTGCGACGCAGAGGTTCACTATTCGCGTTGCGGGCGGAAGCGGCATCGTCCTTGGGACAGTCACCGATACAACAGGTACCAAGATGATCGGCCAGGTCGTCATCCGTCTGCTCAAGGCAGGACTACAGTCTGATCTCACAACGTCCTTCGACTACAAGGCAATCACAGATGCATCTGGGAAGTACAAGTTTGATGGCGTCGATCCCGGATCCTACTACGTTCGCGCCGAACCCATGAATGGCGATTACCTGGCCGAGTGGTATGACGGAGCTTCCAGTCAACGGGATGCGAAGACCATCGTGGTGAGCAACAACGCGTCAACCGTTGTCAATTTCACACTTCAATCGAGGTACAAACCTGTTTATTACACCGTCAAAGGAAACGTCATTGACTCAGCCAGTCACGCGCCACTGAAAGAAGCCGCCGTGAATTTTTCTCTCGCAGGCTTCGCCCTCAACGGCAGCAAGGGGTTCGCCGCAGATCCCAACATGGCGCAGGACTTCCGGGGGATGTTCGACTTCAATCAATCACTCGATCACCGTCTTGACGGTACCTGTGTGCAATTTGTATTCAAGGCTCGAACCGATTCGATGGGCAGGTTTACATTGCAGCTTCCCCAGGGTTCTTTCGTGGCCTATGCGGAAGCCAAAGGCCACATCAAGATCTTCTATAAGCAAAGAACAAATCTGCTCCTTGCAGACACGATTCGTGTGAGTAGCACTCTCGAAGGCATCAACTTCAATTTGCCACCGCTACCACCTGTTGTCCTTGGGGAAATCAATGGAACAGTCACAGATTCAGCCACGGGGCGTGGAGTGAGATCGCGCGTGATCGCCTTCCGGGAACTGTGGACGACTACGGTCAATCCTATGTTGAAGCCGCCAGCTGGTGCATACGTACCTGGTGCCTATGTGGGCGATACCGATTCCCTCGGAAAGTATTCAATACCGAACGTACTCGCAGGCCAGTACTACGTTCTTGCTGTGCCGATGGGGAGTTATGCGCCAGCGTACTACAGCACATCAGGTAGCACACAGAACTGGGGCAAGGCATCCAGAGTTGCGGTGAACGGCAATGTTGTCGCTGGTATCGATATTACGGTAAAACCGCTCGCGAAACCGATGATCGGTTACACATTTGTAACCGGGACCGTTAGAACAAACTCGGGCTTAGGCAACACAAGTGGAATGATCGGGGTCATTGGGGCGATCGTCTATGCTGTGAATGCCAACGGGACAATCTATGGCTATGACGTCACCGACGAAAAGGGTTCGTATGCAATCGCTGGTGCGGCTCCGGGTTCCTACACGCTCTTCGTCGATGCTCCGGGATTTGTTTCGTCGTCATCCATGCTCGCCTCGCCGTCGTATGGTGCAGATTTGAGGGGAACCCCTCAGGGCGCGTCCGGAGTGGATTTCACTCTGAATACCGTAGTCACCTCGGTCGAGGCAGACCAACCTCTGGTTCCCAGCGGGTACGTTCTGGAACAAAACTATCCGAATCCGTTCAATCCGACGACACAGATCCTGTTCAGCCTTCCGAACACCGAAAGGGTGACGCTGACGATCTATAACCTCCTTGGTCAGAAAATGGCGATGCTTGTCGACGGACTCATGGCGGCCGGCTCTTACGTCGTGACGTGGAATGGTAGAGACTCGCGAGGAGTGCAGCTTCCGTCCGGTGTTTACTTCTATAGACTAGAGTCGTCAAGTTTCACTGCGGCTAGAAGGATGCTGATGCTGAAGTAACACACCAGCTCAGCTATGAGGAAGGGGCATTTGTCGATTCGGCAAATGCCCTTTTTGTTTTACGATGAGGGTCCCCCGGTTATAGGGGTTTATTTCAAGGCGAAATTTTGTTAGCTTGAACGCCGTATGAGCAACTCGAAGCAAAAGGTTGTCATTGGCATTGACCTTGGCGGCACAACCATCAAAGCCGGTGTTGTGTCATCCGAAGGATCGATCATCTATCAGAACAAGGTCCCCACATATGCCGACAGCGGTCCGGCGACCGTCGTGCGGCAAATTGACTTGGCGGTGAAAGATGCGACAAGCAAAGTGCCGGATGCCACAGTCACAGGTGTGGGAATTGGTTCACCCGGCGTCGTGGATGATGATGGCGTCGTGAAGGCGCCGCCAAATTTTGTCCAATGGGATGAGGTTCCATTGAAACATGAGCTCACAAAACTCTTTCCTGGCTTGCTCATCGGTGTCGAAAATGATGCGAACGCTGCCGCGATCGCTGAATCGAAGTTTGGCGCGGGTGTTGAGTTTCCGAACTTCCTGTTCGTTATCTGGGGGACTGGCGTTGGTGGCGGCATTATCATGAACCACAGGATCTTTCGAGGCCCGACCGGCGGTGCAGGCGAGATTGGACATATCACGATTGACTACAACGGTCCACAATGTAATTGCGGCAACGTCGGCTGCGTTGAGGCCTATGTCGGCCAGCGCTATCTTTCCCAGAGAGCAGTGCAGCGGCTTCAGTCTCATCCTGAATCACGAATCCTGAAGCTGGTCAATGGTGACTTTTCCAGGATTGAACCCGTCTATATCTCGCAGGCGGCTCACGAAGGAGACGAGGTAGCACGAGCCATTCTGGTAGAGGCCGGACAACTTCTTGGCATCGGCCTGGCAAGTGTCATGAACATCATGGATCTGCGGGTGAGCATCATCGGCGGTGGCATTTCAGCTGCGGGGGATTTTGTGATGAACGCTGTTCAGAAATCAGTTGCTCAACATGTTTTGAAACCGCTGAGGAACGATATCCGCGTGTTGCCGGCACGTCTTGGCAACAACGCCGGGATTCTGGGTGCTGCAGGTCTGGTGATGTGAGATGGAGCACCCGGGATGAAACTCCCCACCTTCCACAAATTTCTCATTCTCTTTGTTGTTTGCCTTTGTCTGTCAGAGGAATCGCGCGCACAATCCCCCCAGCCAGCATCCCGTGACACCCTGAAAGTCCGACAACCTGCCCCTGACACCGTTGCGTCGAACAAATCCGGAGTTGACACCGTCGTTACGTACCTCGCGAAGGATTCTATCGTCTATTCTTTGAATACACGATTCATGAATCTCTATGGAAAGAGCGAGCTCAAGTACCGAACGATCGGATTGAAAGCCGAACGCGTTGACGTCAATTGGGATTCAGCGACGCTGAGTGCTGTGGGAATTCCGGACACCTCGAGCAAAGCAAAGAGGAAGTTTATCGGCAACCCCATCCTCGTTGATGGAGGCGAGACGTACAATGGATCGCGGATCGGGTACAATTTCCGGACTCAAAAGGGAAAAATCACTCTTGGAGAGACAGAAATCGAGAAAGGGTACTATCACGGCGAGGCGATCAAGAAGGTGGAGAAGGATGTTCTGTTCGTTGCAGGCGGGAGATACACCACATGCGATCTCCCCGACCCGCACTACTATTTCTACAGCCCCAAAATGAAGGTCACCCTCCGCGATCATATCGTCGCCGAGCCGGTTTACTTCTACATAGCGGATGTCCCGGTCTTCGCTCTTCCCTTTGGCATTTTTCCGAACCAGTCGGGGAGGCGCTCGGGGATCATCGCGCCAGCGTATGGGTCAGACGCACGCAGGGGTCACTACCTGAGCCACTTTGGGTACTACTGGGCCATCAACGACTACATGGACTTTTCATCGACATTCGACTGGTTTACCCGCGGCGGATGGTTGAACCGCTCGCTTCTACGGTACGCTCTGCGATACGATTTCACAGGCGCTGTCTCAGTGAACTTCACGAACCTCTTCACCGGCGAATCGGGCGACCCTGGCCGCACGGAACAGCGTGACTACAATATTCAGATCAACCACAATCAACAAATCGACCCGACGACGAGACTCGACGTCAATTTCACATTCTCTTCGGGTACCTTTTTCAGGAACACAAGCTCTAATATCAACGAAATCCTGCAACAAAACATTGTCTCCAACGCGACGATCTCAAAGTCATGGGACGATGGCAGTAGAAGTCTCACCGTAGACATCTACCGCGATCAAAATCTGTCAACCAAAGATGTCGAGGAGCGGTTGCCGTCGTTCTCATTTAGTCAAGGACAGTTCTATCCGTTCAGAAAGTCATCAAAGTCACGCTCGCAATCAGCAGACGCGTCGGGCGAGCCCAGCTGGTATGAGATGATCGGGGTGTCGTACAGCGCTGAAGGTCAGCTCAATCGTTCGGTGCAGTACCAAGCCATCAAGAGTGTTGCATACCCGACGGTGGATAGCACAACTGTCGAACACCGTGTCGAACGCGCCGGCATCAACCATCACGTGGGAATCAATGTTTCTCCGAAGATGGGCCACTTTACGATAGCACCCTACATCAGCTACAATGAACAATGGTACAACAGGAGCATACGCCGGGACAGCCTTGGAACATACGATGTCAATGGATTCCAGGCCGTGAGGACTTTCCAGACAGGGGTCTCGGCATCAACCCGGTTCTTTGGTATTGTTCAGCCGCAGATCTTTGGGATCACAGCCATACGGCACACGGTGACTCCAAGCCTCACAGTGAGTTATCAGCCGGATTTCTCTGATCCGCGGTTTGGGTACTTTGGATCGTATGTCGACTCAACCGGCCAAACGGTCCGCTACAGCAAGTTCGAGAACTCCATCTATGGCGGTGCGTCTGCTGGCCGTCAGGCAAACCTTGGTTTCTCGGTCGGTAACAATTTTGAGATGAAAGTCTTGTCAACCGATACGGTCCAGCAGGAACGGAAGATTCAGTTGATGAATATCGGAGCCAACATCTCCTACAATTTTGCTGCCGACAGTCTCCGCTTGTCTCCACTCAGTCTGTCGTATCGGACAGACATCGGCAGTTTGTTAAGCCTCAGTGCCGGCACGACGCATGACTTCTACGTGTTTGATCCCGTTTCGGGGCGAAGAATCAACAAATTTGTTTGGACGAAAGGACAGTACTTTCCCGATCTCACCAGCGTCTCATTCTCTGCTTCGACAACGCTGAGCGGAGAGAAGAAACAACCATCATCCACGACAAATGTCCCACAAGAAGTATTGCAGGAGCAGGAACGGGCATCCGGTCAGGTGGGGGCTTCGACTGTGCCGCAGACCTACTCCGGCCTCTTTGGGGAAGAGACCGCTGATTTCAACATCCCATGGAATTTGACCCTGAGCTACTCATTTTCTCAGAATCAATCTAACCCGCAACAGAAAACCAGGAGTTCTTCTGTGAACGCGACGCTCTCATTTAACCTGACTGAAAAGTGGAAATTCTCAACCGGAGGGAGCTACGATTTCGTGCGGAATGAGTTCGCTGCGCCGAGTGTCAACATCTACCGCGACCTTCATTGCTGGGAAATGAACTTCACGTGGTTTCCGATTGGCTTCTATCGCGGGTACCGCCTGGAGCTGCGCATTAAAGCGCCTCAACTCCAGGATCTCAAAGTCACGAAACAGGGAAGTGCGAGAGGAACGTATTACTGAGATGGTTAATTGGTGAGTAGTTAAATGGTGACTGGTCGGTTTGCATCGTGCTACGGTCCAACCAATTAACCAATTAACCAATTGACCAGTTAACTGGTTATGCGGATCTTCTTTCTTCGTACAGATAGATCGGCTCTTTTGACTTGGCGATTGTGTCCTTTGTGATGATGCATTTTGACACGTTCTGCCGGGAAGGGAGCTGATACATAATGTCGAGCATTACTTCTTCAACAATTGCCCTTAGCGCTCTTGCGCCACCCCCTCGGCCGACCGCTTTCGCGACGACGGCGTCAAGTGCCGCATCCTCAATTTCCAGCTCAACCCCTTCCATTATAAAGAGCTTCTTGTACTGCTTGGCGAGAGCATTGCGTGGCTCAGTCAGGATATTCAACAACGCTGTTTCATTCAAGGAGTGAAGAGTTGCAACGACGGGCAGGCGCCCGACGAACTCAGGGATAAGCCCATACTTGAGGAGGTCATCAGGCTCGACCTGAGAAAGATATGTGTCCGTTGACCGGTGCTTCTTGCCGTGGAGCTCTGCTCCAAACCCAACGGGATTCTGGCTCACTCTTCGCTCGATGATCTTGTCAAGCCCCTCGAACGCGCCGCCGCAGATGAAAAGAATATTTTTCGTGTTGAGATTGATGAGGCTTTGTTCGGGGTGTTTGCGGCCGCCTTTTGGTGGAACTCCCGCGACCGTCCCCTCAAGAATTTTCAGAAGCGCCTGTTGCACACCTTCGCCCGAAACGTCACGTGTAATGGAGGCACTGTCGCTCTTCCGGCTGATCTTGTCGATCTCATCGATGTAGACAATGCCGCGTTCGGCTTTTTCGGTGTTGTATTCGGCATTCTGTAGCAGGTACACGAGAATCGTCTCGACATCGTCACCGACATAACCTGCCTCTGTCAGAGTCGTTGCATCGGCGATGGCGAAGGGGACGTCGAGAATCCGGGCAAGGGTCTGAGCGAGGAGAGTTTTTCCGGTACCAGTGGGGCCAATCAGCAGAATATTACTCTTTTCAATCTCCACTTCATCCAAATTGTGAAGATTATCGTTTGAGTCTATACGTTTGTAGTGGTTATAGACAGCAACGGCGAGAGTCCGCTTCGCGTGTTCCTGGCCAATAACATATTCGTCGAGAGCCTTCTTGATTTCAACCGGAGTCAGCGCACCGCGGGACGGATGCCTCTTAGCGCTGATTGCGGCCATATTGTTACGGATGATGTCGACGGAGCTCGAGACGCACAGGTCGCAGATATAGACGTCGGGTCCCGCGATGATGCTGTTCACTTCCTCCGACGAGCGACCGCAGAAAGAGCAAATAATCTTGTCACCCTGTTTTGGTTTTTGGGTCATGGCATACTCGACGACTTGTTACGATGTGTTACTTCTCTTTCTTGGGCTCAGCGGTACGTTTGACGATGATGTTGTCGATCACACCATAGTCCTTTGCTTCCTGGGTTGACATATAGTAGTCGCGATCGGTGTCTTTCTCAACCTGTTCAACGGACTTCCCCGAATGAAAGGCGAGGATCTCGTTGATGCGTTTCTTCGTCTTCTGAATCTCTTCCGCCTGAATCCTGATATCCGATGCTGTTCCCTGGACGCCGCCCCAAGGCTGGTGAATCATGATACGTGCGTTGGGAAGAGCGGTGCGCTTTCCCTTCTGTCCTCCTGCAAGGAGCACTGCCGCCATGCTCGCCGCCATCCCGATACAGATCGTTGAAATCTCCGGCCGAATGTACTGCATCGTATCATAAATCGCAAGGCCCGCAGTGACGCTCCCGCCCGGGCTGTTGATATAGACATGAATATCTTTGTCGGGATCTTCAGATTCGAGGAAAATGAGCTGAGCGATGGTGAGGCTCGCAATCGTGTCGTCGATTGGTGTTCCAATGAACACAATGCGCTCCTTCAGTAAACGCGAGAAAATGTCGTACGCCCGTTCGCCACGTCCGGTCGATTCGACGACGATGGGGACGAGTTGATTGTAGATGTCCATGTGCTTTGAACTCATAAACCCTTCTATCCTTTCACAAGTTTGTTCGGTAACGATTTGTCATCGTGTTCTGTAATCTTGGAGCTGCTGATGAGCAGGTCCATCAGCTTGTCGCCGAGGAGACGGTCCTTGATCTGATCGGACGATTTATAGTACGCGATAAGTCGCTCCTTGTCAATCCCAATCTTGGGAGCTTCCTTCTCAGCAAGTGCCACGAGGGCGCTGTCATCGACTGTCAACTGCTCAGCCTTGATGATTTCCTCTCTTAAGAGTGCCCACTTCGACTGGAAGATTGCATAAGCACGGTTCTCCTGGAAGAACTTCTCGGTATCAAAATCTTCGGGAAGCTGCTTATTGGGGTACTGGCCCTTGACGTCCTCCAGCAGGTTTTCCAGGACGCTCCGGATGAGTGACTCCGGCACCAGGAATTCGTGAAGCCGGATGATCTCGCTCACGATAGAGTTGATCAAACTGCGGCGATTCTTCTCTTTCCAGTATGCTTCAAGATCCTCACGGATGCCTTTGCGGAACTCGTCGACGGTGTGCACCTTGTCCTTGGTGACCTTCGAGACAAGCTCATCGTCCAGCTGGGGCAAAACGAGTCTCTCGATCTTCGTGACGTGCGCTTTCAGGTCGACCTTGTGCGTGTGTTCGTCATGCTCATGCTCGAACTTGATGTTGTGTTCGCTCCCTGTGGACGTTCCCTGAAGGGCATCTTTGAAGGGTTGTTCGAGTTGCGGATCGGCAAGATAGAATTTGGCGCCATCGGTCTTCTTGCCGATCATTGGGACGCCGCCCTCATCCAACTCCTGCAGATCTGCCGAGATGATATGCTCGGAGTCTGTCGCTTTCTGCACTTCTTCCCGGGTGCTGTTGATTCTGCGGATTCGAAGGAGTTCATCTTCGATCTCCTCGTCGTCTATCTTGTGCACGACCGCTTCCACATTCAGATTCTTGTACTTCTTCAGCTCGATCGTCGGGCGGACGTCGTACTGGATTTTGACCCAGAGCTTCTCGCCGCGTTTGTAGTTGAGATCCACAAGCGTCGGCTCGCCAATCGGCTTGAGATCTTTTTCTTTGATGGCTTCCCGATAGAGTTCGCTGGTGAGTTTTTCCAGGTACTCATTCTCGATCATCTCGCCATAGAGTCTCTTGATCATCTCCAGCGGGGCCTTCCCTTTGCGGAATCCGTTGATCTCGATTTTGGGTCGGTACTCCCGATATGCTTTATCGAAGTGTGGCTGAAGCTCATCAGGTTTTACTTCGATCTCAACTTCGCGTGAGACTTCTGAACGTGTGTGAACAGTAACTTCCAAGACATCACTCCTTTCTCGTGCTAGTAGTTCGCTCTTCCTGCAGGAAGAAGAGAGACATTGCGTGGGCAGAGGGGGACTCGAACCCCCACGGGTTTCCCCACTAGCTCCTAAGGCTAGCGCGTCTGCCAATTTCGCCATCCGCCCAATCGATTCTCAAAGGAAGACCGCCGCGCGACGATTTCGTTGTCATCCACGATGGATTGTGGTTGCCGCGTCTGCCTGCTCGCCGGGGTTGCTGTCCCAAAACTTGGCCAGAACCGTCATCTCCCCATGAAACAAAAAAATCCTCAAATCTTGAGGATTCTCAGATCAATCCAATATACGAAGATTCAGGGAAACATGAAACAGACTCTAGCGGGCGTTCTTCTGTTGTTCGTCGAGTCTCTTCAGGAAGTCGACAGCGTCGGCTCGGAAAGGATCGATTTTGATCGCTCGGAAAAAGTACTCCCGTGCCTTCTGATAGTTCTTTGCAGTCTGGTATGCTTGACCAAGTTGCACGTTGGCCTGATAGCTCTTGGGATTCAACTCGAGGGCTCGCTCGAATTGCTTGATGGCGCGAGCAAGATCAAGCTCTCCCATATATGCAATGCCGAGGTTGAAATTGATTTCCCAGAAGTCGTTGCCGTGCTCAATTGCGTGCATCAAAACGTCGATCATAGCTTTGTAGTTTGCTGACCTGTGGTACAGGCTGAACGCGTCCCGGTATGCGCTGAAGTAAAGGGTGTCGGCCTGATACGCTTGTTCGTAAAACGTCTGAGCGCGGAAGAAATCTCCGGTGCGCTCAAAAAACTTCCCCCACCTGTACGCGGCGTAGGCGAAGTCCGGTGATATCCTCATCGCCTCGCTATATCGTTCTGTAGCGGCCTGATTATTTCCGGCGCTCTCGGCTGCTGCCGCTTCGTCGAGAAGTCTCATCGCCTCAGGATGGCTCCCCCGTTGGCGCAAGTTGATAAGAATCCGCATCTGATCGAATCGCGCGGAGAGCTCGGACTCGTAGCACGTGCGGAAGATCGCCGAGATTTGCTCCAAAGCACTCGTATAGGAACCGCTGTAGTAATCGTTGATCGCCTTGAGCATCGAGTAGTAGGGGAGGGCAAAGGAGGAAGTGTCCTTGGCAAGGTTGTTTAGAAACTCCGGTGGGAACAGAGGAGCTTGGTGCTGCAGCCGCTCACTGCACTTTCGTGTGAAGGTCGTGTACGATTCTTCAATATCACTTTTAGTCAATCGCTCTCTCAGATCCATGCGAAGGACAATCTTCGAAAGGGCGGTGTTCGTCGTGTCGGCAAAATCCACAGACGAGAGAGCAAACGCGAGCACCTCAATCAGAGTTTGGTAATGATCACCGTTTTTCCCTGTCGATGAGCTTTCGTAAATCCAGCGGACATTCTGCTCGTCAAGAGCTCGCTGCAATGAATCGCGGAGCGTGATGACTCTGGTCACAGCGATGGTTGCATGCTCGAGCAGTCGTTTCACCGAGGAGTCCGAGCTGCTGATGTTCAGCGTCGGGTTGGGCAAGGAATCAAGAACAAACTGGAAGGTAGGCTTGATCTGATCGAGCTGAGCGATCTTCTCCTTGAGAGTGCGCTTCCCTGAGCCGATGACTTCGACTAGCAAATACAGATTCTGATCGTGGAATCGCTCGAAGTTCTCTGTCCTACGGTCGCGGAATTGACTCACCTGTCGAAAGATCTGAAATCCTTCGGTACGGAGAGCGCGTTCGCAACCGGTGATACCGTCTCGGTATCTTTTCTCATCGAGTGCCCGTTCGGTCGATTTAAAGGCATCCATCAGAAGTGGATACGCTGGCCAATACTCCTGTGGAATCACGAAACTGCCTTGGACTGTTGAGTCGGCAAGGCGGAATTGAGCAATGAACGGTTCGTAGAGCTTGAACTCCTTCGGGAATCCAACGAGAAGAACCGTGCCGGCGGAATCGCTCGTGATCTCCCCTGTCCACGCAATCTGAAGAGTTGACAGGTCTTGGCGCAGAGTCAGCTTGGGGGTTTCTTCCTTTACGAAATCTGCATCAATCGCCCATTCGCCAACAGGCCGAAAGATGAAGTAGTAAAACTTTCCGCCATTCACATTTTCGCTGGTGATCGGCGTTGTTCGGTTCTGATTGGAGAGTTCGAGCCTCCCATATCGCTCTCCGCTGAGGCCAAAGAGTCGGGACTCGCGGACCCTCAGTTGTACCGAAAGGGTCTGAGCGGAAATCAACACGGGAAGCAAAAGCGACGCAATGGAAAGGCAGCAGATCGTGTGGATTCGCATAGAGAGTTTACACGGGTTGGGAACAGACTGATAGTCAAAAGATGCAGAAAATATAGAAAATCGAACGGTGAGAAGCAATGAATTGCCATTGTTGACATTCATTCGAAAAATGTCGAACATGCTTCATCCCCCATGCAGATTCGCTTGCAACTCATAACGGCTTGCCTGTTCACATGCCTTTGTGCATCCGTCCACGCTCAGATGGCGACTCAGATCGAGCCGCTACGCTCAGTGGATGCTTTTTTGTCCTCTGTTCGAGCGGGGGCAGCGAATCAAAATGAGCAACTCATCGCCGTCGTGTCCCAGGATGGGACCATCAAAGTATACAGCGCCCAGAACCTCTCCGAGGTTGCATCGTTTGCGGGGGGGGGGCAATTCCCTCTGACTTCAGTCCTTTTCGCTCGGCAAGACCGGCTTCTCTATGCATCGAAGGTATCAGGTCAAGTCGATGTCTGGGACATCTCGAAGAAGCAAAAAATCAAGGAACTGAACATCTCACGCGCGGCAATTCTTGGAATCGCTGAGTTGCCTCAGCAACGTCTGCTTGTGGCTGAGATCGACAGGAACGTGGAGTTATTCGACGTCGGCACGGGCAAAAAACTCTCTTCACCGGGCAGTCTTCCGGAAGATGTCTCGGCAGTGCTTGCTGATTCCTCTGGAGCGAACGTCCTTGTCGTTTCAGAAAATGGTTGGGTGCGGTCGCTTGGTGTGCCGGCCTTGAACGATTTGAAAAAATCTGACAGCCATGGTTTGGTCTCGCGGGCAGCCCTCAGTCCTGATGGAAAATGGTTGGCCTTGGGAAGCCCCCTCGGTATCGTGCGTCTCTGGGATGTCGCGGCTTCGACCGTGCGTTGCTCCTTTGATGAATCGAACAAGGCTACGACCTCGCTTGCTTTTGATCCGAGGAGCCGCTGGCTCCTTGCTGCGTCCGCGGACAGTACAGTGCGGTGCTACGACATATCAAAGTTTGCTCTCGCGAAGTCCTTCTCGATTCAAGAAGGATATGTGACAGTAGCATCGTTCCTGAGCCCTGAGACCTTCTGGATGGGAACGTCGAAGGGCACAGTCAAGATGTGGAAGATCCGGCAGACGCCGCTCGATACGGTTCCCCCTGTGATTGTGTTCAGCGAGCCCAATGAGCCACGAAAAGTGTTCGGGGCGACAGTGCAGGTCAAAGGGCTTGTTCGGGATAAAAGCAAAATCAGAGAAGTGCTCGTGGATGAGGGTGCCGGGGGGCTTCACCTTGCTGAACCGCCTGACCGGGATCTTCTCGCCGGCATGAATACTAAATCATTTGTCCTCGATGGAAAGCTCGAAAAGTTTGGCGACAACGCGTTCTCCATCAAGGCGGTCGATGAATTTGGAAACGTTGGGCGCTCTACGCTGAAGGTTCAGAGATTGTCTTCCGAGGAGGCGATCGAGATTACGAACCCGCCGAAGAATTTCGAAGCCGACAAGGTTTCGGTCAAGCTGGAATTCAAGGTCTGGGGTGACGTGGCATCGTATCAGGTGATGGTCAACGTTGTGGAGGCCGCCCAGAATCGTTTTGTCAAAGCGAGGTCCGCGGGCAACATGTTTTCGGAGGAGATACCGCTGGTTGGTGGCTACAATCAGGTGCAGATTAACGTTGTTCTGAGTAGCGGCGAAAAGCTCTACAAAACGCTTGGCATTAATCGAAAAATATATGGAGCGGTTGCCGCGGCACCGGCCGTAGTTCCGCCGACAAAAGAACGTGGTGTGGAGCCGCAGCTGTGGGCTGTTGTCGTCGGGATTTCGGAGTACGAGAACAAAGCCATTCCGCCACTTCATTTTGCCGACGCAGACGCGGGAGCATTTGCTGACTTCTTGCGCAAGCCCGAAGGCGGAGAATTTCAGCCTGATCATATGCGCGTGTTAATCAACAAGGAGGCGACACTCGCAAACGTGAAAATAGCTTTTGTTGAGTTTCTCTCTCAAGCTATCGACAAAGATCTTGTGATGATCTTCTTTGCGGGGCACGGTGCTCCGGATCCGGCGAGGCCGGCGAATCTCTTCTTCCTCACGCACGATACGGACCCAAGCCGTCTCGGCACAACAGCGTATCCAATGTGGGATATGCGAACGCTCTTGGAGCGCCAGCTTTCAGCAAAGAGGATTCTCGTATTCTCCGACGCGTGCCACAGCGGGGGGATCAGCTCTGACTTCGCAACCCGAGGTGTGAACACAACGGAATCGAACTTGATCAACCAGTACCTGGCCGATCTGGCGCGAACGAAAGAAGGTATAGTCATGTTCACGGCGAGTGCCGCGGGGGAGGTTTCCCAGGAACTGCCCGACCTTGGACACGGAGTGTTCACGTACTACCTGCTCGAAGGTATGAAAGGGGAGGCGGATCTCAACAACGACTACACCGTGACGATCAATGAGCTGATGCAGTACGTTGAAGATCAGGTAAAGCGGAAAACAAAGGGAGCGCAGAATCCGACTCGTAGCCAAACGATGTACGACAAAGACCTGACGATTTCGAAGATTGCACACTAAAAAAGATCACCCTATGCGCCGTTCGATATTTATAGCATTGGTCCTCGTGACTTCGCTCTCATCAGCTCAGGAAAAGCCCAACGTCAACTTCGAATGGGCATTCGCAACATTGTCCACCGCCGGAAAAGAGTTCACTCTCGTTCCCATTGTACGTGATACGACGCTTCAGACAGGTGACCAGATCAGGATGATGGTGCGGTTGAAAACGGAGTGCTTCATCTATGTGATCCACGAAACCCCGGCAGGCGAGGTTTCCCTCAAGTTCCCATATGATCTAAAGCAGTTCACGACAGATTACAAAATTGGGAAGAACTACTTCATTCCGAAGGGCCGCGACTGGTTCAAATTCGACAATAACACGGGCCTCGAGACTTTCTACGTGGTTGCTTCCGCCCGGCGCCTGTTGGATCTTGAAGTGCTGCTAAGCAAATACAAAGATGCCGACGTGTCGAAGAAACCGGCAGTCGCAAAAGACATCGTCGCAGAGATCCGGAACGTGAGGAAGTACTACAAGACATTTACCACGCTTGCCGAGCGTCCAATCTCCATTGGTGGCAACGTACGCGGCTTGGGAAAAGAGCCGAGAGGTGGCTTCCCGGATGTCGCGCAAATAGCAACCGAGATTTCCGCTAACAACTTCTACGGTAAGACCTTTACCATTGACCATAAGTAGCGAACGACGAACGGCGGCCGTTGTCGCATTGATTGTGGCGTCGTTCGCTGTCATTCAACTCGTGTTCTGGACTCTCCCGAGCGTGTCTGAGCCATGGAATGCTCAAACCGTCGACCAGTTCTTCCTCCTTCGTTCCGCTGTCAAATCGCTTCGCCCCGCCTATGACAGCACAATTGTGCACGTCGACATTTCTGACCTATCGTTTGACGAACTGCAGAGCTCCTATCTGAATCGTTTTCAGTATGCGCGGGTTGTTCGAAATCTCGCAGATATGAAAACTTCCCTTCAGATATGGGACTTCATTCTCCCCGCGAAGACGAACCAGGCGGAAGACAGCGCGTTTGTTGTGTGCGTTGCTAATGCGAGCAACGTATACTTTGGTCTGGGCTTCAATGTCACTGGTCAGCCCCTAAGCAGCCAGACAGCAGCGCGAGCCACACGCGTCAGTGCATATCTTGCCGCGACAACGTGGAACATCCGCGTGGACGGAAACGGGGATGACCTTCCTCTTGCGCGTCAAGCGAAGACGACATTCCTCGAGCTGTCATCCGCCTCCCGAGGGCTGGGATTCCTCAATGTTGACTTCGACCGTGACGGAGTGTGCCGAAGAGCCCACCTCCTCTTTCGATATGGTGATGGCTACTATCCGAGCTTCGCCTTCCGTGTTGCGTGCGACTATCTTGGAGTCTCGGCAGATCGTGTCATCTTGA
>JBGPAN010000020.1:0-18959 GCA_041480785.1 Bacteroidota bacterium
ACGCGTGGGGCTTCGACCTCTCCGGGGCGTGTTCTGGTTTCCTCTATGCTCTTGTCACCGGAGCGCAGTTCGTCGAGAACGGCATGGCCTCCAAAGTCCTCATCGTTGGCGCGGATAAAATGAGCAGCATCACAGATTATTCCGACCGTAACACATGTATCCTCTTTGGTGATGCCGGCGGGGCAGTCTTGTTGGAGCTCTCGGAGGATCCGGAGTACGGAATACTCGACAGCCGCATGTACTGCGATGGTGCCGGGGGACCGTTCCTTTACATGAAAGGCGGTGGGAGTCTCAATCCCCCTACTCATGAAACGGTCGACAAGCGGATGCATTACATCTATCAGGATGGCAAGCCCGTTTTCAAGGCTGCCGTCAAAGGGATGGCTGATGTCTCGGCCGAGATCATGGAGCGCAACAAACTGACAGGGGACGATGTCGCGTGGCTTGTCCCTCACCAGGCGAACTTGCGTATCATCGATGCAACTGCTGATCGGATGGGAATCGACAGGTCGAAGGTTATGATCAATATCGACCGATACGGCAATACGACGGCTGCGACCATACCACTTTGCCTCTCGGAGTGGTGGCTTTCCGGGAAGCTAAAGCGTGGACAGAATATCGTGCTCGCGAGCTTCGGTGCGGGATACACATGGGGCGCAACGCTCGTGCGATGGTCACTCGAGAATCCGAAACCATAGCACCTTCCTCATGAGCACAACGGCATTTGTTTTTCCGGGTCAGGGTTCTCAGTATGTCGGCATGGGGAAGGATCTGTACGAGCAGCTTCCCGAAGCCCGACAGCGATTTGAACAAGCTGATGCTCTGCTTGGATTCTCCCTGAGCAAGATTTGTTTTGAAGGTCCGGAAGAAGAACTCAAACAGACAAAGAATACGCAGCCGGCGATTTTTCTCCACAGTATGGTGGCTGCAAACCTCTATCGTGGAGAACGCGCAACAATGGCTGCGGGGCACTCTCTTGGAGAGTACTCGGCGCTCGTATATGCCGGAGCGTTGACGTTTGAAGATGGACTCCGTCTTGTTCGTCTGCGCGGTGAGTTGATGCAGCAGGCAGGCATTGAGCAACCAGGGACGATGGCAGCGATCGTCGGACTTGAGCCAAATGTCGTCAATGATGTCTGCCGGACAGCGTCGAGTGCCGGAATTGTCCAGTCTGCAAATTTCAACTCCCCCGGACAGATTGTGGTCTCCGGATCTGTCGCCGGTGTACGAAAGGCGATGGATCTCGCGAAAGAGCGCGGAGCAAAATTGGTGAAAGAACTGCCCGTGAGCGGAGCCTTTCATTCTCCGTTGATGGAATTTGCGGGAAGCGGACTGAAGTCGGCTTTGGAGAAGACATCGATCAAGGACGCAGCTATTCCCGTCTATGCGAATGTCAGCGCCCGCCCGGTCAAAAAGGCCGAAGAGATTCGCCGGTTGCTGTACGAACAGCTTACGAAACCTGTTCGATGGGAAGAAACAGTCACGAACATGGTGTTGGATGGCGCCGGCCTGTTTGTAGAAATCGGTCCGGGCAAGGTGTTGCAGGGTCTCGTCAAGAGGATCCAGAGTGGTGTGGCAACACGAGGGATTGAGAAAGTGGCTGATATCGCAGCCTAGGGTGGCTGTGGGACAGGAAGACTCTTCACCAAAGCAAAGCATCGGCTGACGTATGGGTTGGTTGACGGGCAGGACAGCATTGGTGACAGGTGCATCGCGCGGAATCGGCAAAGCAATCACATTGCTGCTCGCCGAAGAAGGGGCAGACATCGCGTTCACCTACAAAAGCGCATCGTCGGCAGCCGATGAAGTGGTTGAGGCGATTAAAACGAAGGGAGTGCGCGCTGTCGCTCATCAGGCGGATGCGAAGGATCCGGTGTCAACCGAACAGGTTGTCAACGATGTCATCCGGGAACTGGGAAGAATCGACATCCTTGTGAACAACGCAGGCATCACGCGGGACCGATTGCTGGTTCGTATGAGTGAAGAGGATTGGGACGAAGTCATCGACACGAATCTCAAGAGCGCTTTTAATTACTGTAGGGCTGTTGTGCGACACATGGTGTCGCAGCGTCAAGGCAAGATCATCAATGTTGCATCCATCGCCGGAGTGGTCGGGAATCCCGGTCAAACGAACTATGCCGCTGCGAAGTCAGGGATGATCGGATTGACAAAGACCGTGGCGAAGGAATACGCCTCGCGCAACATTCAGGTAAATGCTGTTGCACCAGGGTTCGTGGCAACCGAGATGGTGGAGAAACTGGACCCGTCGCAAATGAGCGGATTGGCGGGGTTGCATCCTATCAAGCTTGTCGCACAGCCTGAAGAAATTGCCGAGCTTGTTTTGTTTTTCGCATCGCCCGCGTCGGACTACATCACAGGTCAGGTTCTTCCGGGAATCTACGATTGACCGTCGTCTACTGATAGGGAGCGTACTGTATTATGGGAATACTTGATAACAAGATAGCGCTCGTTACGGGTGGGGCGCAGGGAATTGGCAGAGCGATATCTCTTGCGCTGGCATCGGGGGGGGCTCACATAGCGTTTTCCGACATCCAGATGAATCAAGCGACGGAAGAAACAAAAGGACTCATTTGTTCCAAGGGTGTCAAAGCGATGGCGTTGCAGTCCGACGTCAGAGACTTCGGCGCAACGCAAGGAGTCGTCGATGCCGTCGTCAAAGAATATGGCCGTATCGATATCCTGGTGAACAATGCCGGGATCACGAGAGACAACTTGTTGATGAGGATGAGTGAGGAGGAATGGGATCTCGTCATTGACACGAACCTGAAGGGTACCTTCAATTTCTGCCGGGCCATTTCCAGGCAGATGATTGGTCAGCGACAGGGCAAGATCATAAATATTACCTCAGTCATCGGTTTGATCGGTAATCCCGGGCAGGTGAACTATGCTGCGTCCAAGGCGGGAGTTATCGGAATCACGAAAACACTTGCAAAAGAGCTAGCTTCTCGCAACATTCAGGTGAATGCGGTGGCCCCCGGTTTTGTCGAGACGGGGATGACCGAAAAACTCAACGCCGAACAGAGAAAGGCGTTAGTGGCCAGCATTCCAATGAAGCGAACAGCGAAGCCCGAAGAGATCGCCAGCGTCGTCGTGTTTCTGGTCTCGCCAGCGGCGAGCTATATCACGGGCCAGGTTTTGTGCGTCGATGGAGGACTTGTCATTTAGATTATAGAATACAACAGAACAACCTATCCACTATCATTTTCTGAAAGGACTACAGCAATGGCAGATGTCGAGAAGAAGGTCAAAGAAATCATTGTCTCCAAACTTGGGGTTGATGAAGCACAAATCACCCCGGAGGCTTCTTTCACGAACGATCTTGGGGCGGATTCGCTCGATACCGTTGAGCTTGTGATGGAGTTTGAAAAAGCTTTCAACGTTCAGATTCCGGACGAAGACGCGGAGAAGATCTCGACCGTCGGCGATGCGATCAACTATCTCAAAGCAAAAGCGTCCTGATTGGTAAGATTCTCACGTCGCGTTTGAAGCAGGCTGCCTCATGCGCTTGCCACGCGGCGCGGTTTAAGTGCGTTTCACCGAAACGAAGGATAGATATCAATGGCGGGAACTGGATCGAAGCGGCGAGTCGTTGTCACCGGGATGGGGGCCGTAACCCCTCTTGGGTTAACAGTAGCAGAGTCCTGGCAAAACCTTTTGGCGGGGAAGAGCGGTGCTGGCCCCATAACGTACTTTGATGCCTCCGATTACGATACGAAGTTCGCGTGTGAAGTGAAGGGATTCGATGCCATGAAATTCATGGATCGAAAACTCGCGCAGCGTTCCGATCTTTTTACCCAGTTTGCACTGGCAGCGACAGATATGGCGCTGAGCGATTCCGGCTTGAACCTGGAGGCAGAGGATCGTGAGCGGATCGGTGCAGTGGTTGGATCCGGGATCGGCGGAATGTGGACCTACCAGAAGGCGCAAGAGACCCTGTGGGAAACGAAGGGACCGCATCGGATCAGTCCGTTCTTCATTCCGATGATGATTTCGGATATCGCTCCGGGAAGAATCTCGATGCGTTATGGTCTCAAGGGGCCAAACTACTCGACAACATCAGCGTGTGCCACCTCGTCACATGCGATTGGAGACGCGTTCATGCTCATTCAACGCGGCGATGCGGATCTGATGATCACCGGAGGCGCTGAGGGCGCCATTTGTCCGATGGGGATCGGCGGATTCAACGCCATGAAGGCCCTTTCAACGCGGAATGATGCTCCGGAAAAAGCAAGCCGTCCATTTGACAAGAACCGCGATGGCTTCGTGATGGGTGAAGGATCCGGCATTCTTGTTCTCGAGGAACTTGGCCATGCGGTGCTGCGCGGGGCGAAGATTTACGCCGAGATTGCTGGTATCGGGTTCACCGGCGATGCACATCATATTACCGAACCGGCTCCGGGGGGTGAGGGAGCTGTCCGGTCCATGAGGCAGGCGATCCGTGATGCCGGTGTGACGCCGGACGATGTAGACTACATCAATACCCATGGGACCTCAACGCCTGTGGGCGACAAGAGCGAGACAGCTGCCATTAAAACGGTTTTTGGTCAGCGAGCATATTCCATGGCGGTCAATTCAACGAAATCCATGATCGGGCACCTTCTTGGTGCCGCAGGCGCCGTGGAGTCCATCGCGACCATTATGTCCATGTGTGAAAACAAAGTCCATCCGACAATAAATTACGAGACCCCCGATCCCGAATGTGACCTGAACTATGTTCCCAACACAGCACGGGAATGCACGATCAATGTGGCGATCAGCAACACGTTCGGGTTCGGTGGTCACAATGCCTCCTTACTGTTCAGAAAATATCAAGCATAACAGCGTAAGGTGCTGGATGGGTTGGAGTCCTGAGTGTTCAAGGCATTCCGAAAACTGTATACCTGGTTCCTTCCACGTCGAAGCCGTGCCCCTCGCAACAGTCTGGAAGTAAACGCCCTCATCGCGGCGTTCAGCGAGAAGAAGTTCGACTTCGCCCGGTTTGAACAGCTCCTTGGGCATCACCCAAAGAACTGGAACCTCTTTTTTGAATCTCTCCTTCATCGTTCCTATCTGCAATACCTTGACCCGCAGGTAAAATCCAACGAGCGGCTGGAATTCCTCGGCGACTCCATATTGAATTTCCTCGTAGCGGAATACCTGTACCGCCTCTATCCTTCAATGGAAGAAGGAGACCTGACGAAGGTGCGCTCGCGCCTGGTGAACCGGAAGTCTCTGGCACAACGTGCGAAAGAGTTGCGTTTGTCGGACTTTTTGCTCCTGAGCTCGAGTGCACTGCAATCCGTCGATAGCGGATCTGATTCCATTCTTGCCGATGCGTTTGAAGCGATCATCGGGGCCCTGTATATCGACGGCGGGTTGTCGCCGGCACGCGATTTCGTCTCGCGGTCACTCCTCTCCGACTCTTCCATCCTCAATTCTGCTCTGACGGACGACAACTATAAGAGCGCTCTGCTGGAATACTCTCAGGCACGCTCTCTTGGGGTTCCCCGGTATACGATTCTCCGGGAGGATGGCCCGGACCACGACCGGAGGTTTACGATAGAAGTGTTTCTTGGTGCCGAAAGTTTGGGTACCGGAACAGGAAAAAGCAAGAAGGACGCCGAACAGGCGGCGGCTGCACAAGCACTCGAACGCATCAACAGCAACCAATCAGTAATTACTGAATCCAAACCATGAAGACGACGATCTTTGAAGATAGCGGTTTTGTGTCCCGCCACATTGGTCCGCGGGAGCGTGATCTTGACCAGATGTTGCAAGCCATTGGAGTTCAATCGCTCGATCAATTGATCGACGAATCGATACCTCATTCGATACGACTGACAAGCCCCCCAACCCTGGAAGCCCCGCTCAGCGAGCATGATTTCCTTGAGAACCTGCGGTCCGTTGCCCGGAAAAACAAAGTACTGAAGTCCTATCTGGGTCAAGGATACTACGGCTGCATCACGCCGAGTGTCATCCAGCGGAATGTTTTTGAAAATCCGGGTTGGTACACTCAATACACCCCATACCAGCCTGAAATATCACAGGGTCGCCTCGAGGCATTGCTCAACTTCCAGACAATGGTCATCGACATGACAGGGATGGAAGTGGCGAACGCATCATTGTTGGACGAAGGAACAGCTGCCGCCGAGGCAATGACGATGCTCCATGGCATCGTGAACAAACAAGCGAACGGATTAGACGCCAACAAGTTCTTTGTGTCGGAGCTCTGCTTTCCTCAGACGATTTCTGTGATCAAAACCCGGGCGTCCGCCATCGGAATTGAAGTGGTCGTGGGGGACTATCAGAATGTGAAGCTTGACAAAACGTACTTCGCGGCAATCGTGCAATACCCTGATCAGGACGGAGCGGTCCACGACTATCGGCAATTCATAGATTCTGCGCATGCCGCTGGTGCTCTGGTCATCGTAGCGTCGGATCTTCTCAGTCTAGCATTACTGACTCCGCCGGGCGAATTCGGAGCCGATGTCGTGGTTGGCAACTCTCAGCGATTCGGTGTCCCGATGGGATTTGGTGGCCCGCACGCGGGATTCTTTGCCGCCAGGAACGAACATATCCGGACCATGCCGGGGAGAATCATCGGAGTCTCCATCGATGCGCAAAACAACAAAGCGTATCGGATGACGCTCCAGACTCGTGAGCAGCACATCCGGCGGGAAAAAGCGACATCGAACATTTGCACAGCACAGGCATTGCTCGCCATTATGGCCGGCATGTATGCAATCTATCACGGGCCGGAAGGTATCAAGCGCATTGCCAGTCGGGTTCGTGCGTATGCGAAAATCCTCGACACAGAACTTCAATCTCTTGGATTTTCACAGCTCAACCAGGTTTATTTTGACACCCTCAAGGTCGCGGCACCCGACGCGGCAGCTGCAAAGAAGATTCATCAAGCTGCGGTCGAAGCTGGCTACAACTTCCGGGCAATCGATGAAAGGCACATCGGGATTTCTGTCGATGAGACAACAAGTGCAGAGGATATTGAAAACCTCAAAGCGCTCTTTGCGCGTGTGAAGAATGTAACAACCTCAAAGGTCGATGTCGCCCGACGATACGCTACTATAGACATCAGGTTTCCCGATCAATTTCAACGGACGAGCGCGTACCTGACACACCCGGTGTTCAGCATGTACCACTCTGAAACCGAAATGATGAGGTACATCAAAGGTCTTGAGACCAGAGACCTGTCTCTTGCGTACTCCATGATACCTCTCGGTTCGTGCACGATGAAACTTAACGCGGCGACCGAGCTGATGCCCGTGAGCTGGCCGGAATTTGGGCAGCTTCATCCGTTCATTCCCGCCGACCAGGCTGAAGGATACCATCACATCTTTCGTGAACTTGAAAAAGATCTTTGCACGATGACAGGATTCTCTGCAGCGTCGCTGCAGCCGAACTCGGGCGCTCAGGGAGAATTCACGGGCTTGATGGTGATCAGAGCGTATCATGCGGACAAAGGAAACGGACGTCGCAACGTCGCACTCATTCCTTCATCTGCCCATGGCACGAATCCTGCAAGCGCGGTGATGGCTGGATTCAAAGTGGTGGTGGTGGTGTGTGACGACAACGGAAATATCGATCTTGGTGATCTGCGCGCGAAAACGACAAGCTACAAAGACACCCTTGGCGCGCTCATGGTGACGTATCCGTCCACGCACGGAGTCTTTGAGGAAGAAATCAGAGAAATCTGTGCGATCGTTCATCAGAACGGCGGCCTGGTGTACATGGATGGCGCCAATCTCAATGCACAGGTCGGTCTCACAAGCCCCGGTGTGATTGGCGCTGATGTCTGTCATATCAACCTCCACAAGACCTTTGGAATCCCGCATGGCGGCGGAGGCCCGGGAATGGGCCCGATCTGTGTCGCTCCCCATCTTGCACCATACCTCCCCGGCCACCCGGTTGTGAAAGTCGGCGGTAACAAGTCCATCGATGCAGTCTCTGCCGCTCCCTGGGGAAGCCCGAGCATTCTTCTCATCTCCTATGCGTACATCAAGATGCTTGGGACGCACGGTGTGACGAAAGCAACAGAGTTTGCGATCCTCAATGCGAACTACCTAAAAACCCGACTTGAAAAGTACTACCCGGTTCTCTACAAGGGGAAAAATGGAAGAGTGGGACACGAGTTTATCCTCAACATGAAGCATTTCAAGGAACTCGCAGGCGTTGAGGTTGAGGATATCGCCAAGCGGCTTATGGACTATGGGTTCCATGCTCCGACCGTATCCTTCCCGGTTCACGACACGATGATGATCGAACCAACGGAGAGCGAGTCAATGGCGGAGCTCGACCGATTCGCGGATGCCCTCATTTCCATCAAGAAAGAAATCCAGGAAATCATCGACGGGAACGCCGATCGCGCCGACAACGTTCTCAAGAATGCGCCCCACACAGCGCAGTCAATCGCCGTTGCTGATTGGAAACATCCCTATGCTCGCACCAAAGCGGCGTATCCCGTCCCCTCTCTTGTCACGCGGAAATTCTGGCCCGCGGTCGGGCGTATCAATAACACCTATGGCGATAGGAACATTATCTGTTCCTGCCCACCGATTGAAGAATACGCAGAAGCTGTTTCATAAAAACCTCTGAGGGTGAACCGTGCCAATTGAAGGCGATAAAGCGATTGAGACCATCCTGCAGAAAGCCCGGACGATTGCAGTCGTCGGGGCTTCGCCCAAGCCCGGACGCGACAGCGGATCGATCGCGTCGTTCCTTGCGGCGAAAGGATACACAGTCATTCCGGTGAATCCGGTCTATCAGGAAGTCCTGGGCATGAAGTGTTACCCCGACCTCACATCAATTGGTTCGCCGGTGGATATCGTGGATATATTCCGGAATCCCGACGAAGTTCTACCGATCATCGATGAAGCGATTGCGACAGGGGCAAAGACTGTGTGGATGCAGCTCGGTGTGGTCAACGCCGAAGCAGCGAAGAAAGCAGAGCAGGCCGGCATCCAGGTCATCATGGACAGGTGTATTGCTGTCGAATATCGAAGGTTGGTGCGGTAAGTGGTTTCCAGCTAAAAAGAGACCCCTTCCGCCGCGTCGGAAGGGGTTTTTAGCGTACAAGAGAATTCTGAACCCGCATTGGAGCACTCCAACAAAGTGATGGGGTTCAATCACAGTGAAAGTCGGCACGATACGAGTCCAGGGATGAGAAGAAACGGAAGAACATACATTGTTGTATTCCTTTTGCTCGGAAACATGCTCTCTCCGCGTCTTCACACCTTTCAGCATGCAGATTCTTCCCTCACTGTCACAAAAATTGTGATTGTAGGAAATGAGACCACGAAGGAACACGTCATTTTGCGGGAGATGAGCATCAAGGTGGGTTCGGCCCTGGATGTCGCTGCGCTCGAGCAAGATCAGAAAAGGATCTACAGCTTGCAGCTCTTTAACAAGGTCGATGTCGACTACACTGCCGACGGAAGCGAGGCGACCGTCACTGTCAAGGTCTCTGAACGCTGGTACATCTTTCCCTTTCCGATCATTGGATTCAAATACCATGACATCAAGAATGTCTATTACGGTGCCGGGCTGATTCATCAAAACTTCAGAGGCCGCAACGAAAAAGTCATGGCCTCCGGTGCGTTTGGTTTTGACCCGTGGTTCAACCTTTCGTATCGGAATCCAAAGCTGACCGACGATGATCTGTTCTTGCAGCTTCAGCTTGGCTTCACTCATATGCGAAATCAGAACTCGTCTCAAGGTGAATACGACCAGCAAATCTTTTCGGGTTATGCGTCGTTAGGGAAGCGCTTCGGGCTTTTCACCACGCTGACCGGTCTTGTCGGCTATGATGAATGGAAGGTAGACGACATGCCGCAAGGCCGAACGTTGTCGCCAGATGGCAAGGACCACTATGTCGTTTTGAGCGGTGGCCTGCTCTATGACAATCGGGATCTCCGTGAATATCCGCTCGACGGGGACTTCTTCTCTCTGGCAGCCACCAAGTACGGGCTTGGCGAATCGGCCGTCGATCTCTTCCGCTATCAGATCGACATGAGAAAATATCAGCCTCTCGGCAGCGACATCTCGGTTGGCGTGAGGGGGTTCGGTAACTTCCTCGGTGGGGGCCGCTCTCCTTCGTATTTACACGCTTACTTCGGCTATTTCGACCGCATCCGCGGATATTATTCCACGGTCTTTGAAGGGGAAGAACAACTTGGCGGGAGTGTCGAACTGCGGTTGGGAATCTTTAAGCCGCGTTTTGTGACGATATCCTTACCAGGTTTGCCGCCCGAGTTCAGTGTATGGCGATACGGTCTCTATGCGGGCTTCTTTGCTGATGCCGGCACGACGTGGTATCGTGCCGAATCGTTTGCAGATGTCCCATGGTATGCGGGATACGGAGCAGGTTTGCACTTTCTCTTGCCCTACAGCTTCGTTCTTCGAACGGAGTACGCTTTCAATCAGCATGGCCGCGGCGAGTTCATTTTTGGATTTCATGCTTCGTTCTGACCTATGGACTACTTCTTCGTTGATCCGAAAGACATCCACGGCAGCGTTGCTCTAATACGCGGAGAAGAGTTTAGGCACCTCTCTCGCGTTGTGAGAAAGAAGGAAGGGGAGACTGTAATATTGGTGGATGGCGCTGATACTGCCTATCAGGCTGTCATTCGCCTCATCGATCGGATACACGCGGAATGTGAAATCCTTGGCACACAACATCGTGCGAACGAACCCCGGATTGACATAACACTTGCTGTCTCCCTCCTTCGCAACCCTGCCCGGCTTGATATCCTTGTGGAGAAAGCTACAGAGCTGGGAGTTCGAACAATTGTGCCATTGCTCTGTGAGCGCACCATACCGAAGACCGAAAAGCACTCGAGGCTGGAGAGAATCGCTCTTTCTGCAATGAAGCAATGCGGACGGTCATTTCTGCCTCGCATACACCCACTGACAAGCTTTGACGACCTCCTGGAAGGAACTCTCGACTATTCTCTCCGGCTCATTCCGCACGAAAAAACCGAACAGTCACAATTCATAGGCTCCGTGCTCCAGCATCATTCCAATGTGAAATCTGTCTTGATTGTTGTTGGGCCGGAAGGTGGCTTTACTGATCATGAGGTAGCTCTTTCAGGTGAGAAAGGATTCATTCTGATCTCACTCGGTCCGCGGCGACTGCGAGCGGAAACAGCAGCAATTTCTGCTGTGAGTTGGGTGGTGGGAGGGTGGTGAGGGGGTCGGGAAGTATGAAGTATGGAAGTAGCAAGTATCAAAGTGTGAAGCGGCGATAGCAGCAGGCAGAAAGCAGTAGGCAGGTTGCAGACTCTGACAGACCCCGCTCGCACTCTGAACGATTTTCGATGCTGATATCGCGCAGCGCATTTTTCCTTCCGCCGTCATGGATGAACTCCGAGTAAGTGAAGCAATCAAGGCCATTATGAGTGCCGCAAGAGGAGCAGTCAGCTGGACATTGGCTGCCTTGCTCGTTGGAGTTGCCATATCCCACTCTCAAATTACCCCGCGTGTCACAATTTCGGGTCGGGTGCTTGATGACTCCACGCGTGTCCCGGTTCACAACGCGAATGTTTTCATCGCGAACACCACGCTTGGCTGTGGGTCAGATGAAAACGGACGATTTCAGATTCGAAACGTGCCCGTTGGACCATGTGAGATAGTCACCTCCAGAGTCGGTTACACCATGCGCTTGATGCGGGTGACACTCTCCGAATCAAGAAAGGCTGAATTTGAGATCGAGCTGCATGCAACAAATGTCGAGCTCGGCGAAGTTGTGGTGTCAGCACCTGATCCCATCGAGTGGCGAAAAGGAGCTGAGAGGTTTAGGAAGTTGTTCCTGGGATCAACGAGCAGTGCAAGGGAATGCAAGATACTGAATCCTGAGGTGCTCGATTTCAAGACAGACGCAGACGGCACATTCGCTGCGTCTGTGAGAGAACCTCTGCAAATTGATAACCTCGCGCTCGGTTACCATATTGAATACTACCTCAGGATATTTCGGGTAGGGGAGTCTGCTCCCACGACGACAGCGCCATCTCCGGGTCCGGTGCTTACCTTCGAAGGCCAACCGAAGTATACTCAATTGAAGCCGTCGTCGCCTGATGATACTGTGCAATGGCAGGAAAACCGACATCGGGCGTTCAAAGGTTCGCTTCGTCATTTTCTGATTTCCCTCTTCAACAGGGAATTGGAGCGTGAGGGATTCATCATGAGGCTATCGTCCGGTCTGTCACTGAGTGCTTCAGACCCACGCGCAATGCTGACGGCAACGGAAGCGGATATTCTATCGGAAGGTCCGAAAAGCCACGAGAAGATGCTGCAGTTCAAGGGAATTCTCGAGGTGGAGTATGTTCGTGAACCTGTGGAGCTGGGATACGATCTTCTACGAAAGAAGGGAACAGACACGCAGGTTTCGTGGCTCACACTGAACTATGATGGGGTCACAATCGATTCTCGCGGGCTCATCAAAGATTTGTTCCCGACAACAATCTCCGGATATTGGGCTTGGAAACGTGTGGCAGATGCGCTGCCGCTGGATTACGATCCTGGTGACTAGTCGAACAAGTAAAAGTCCGTCTTCCTTTGAATGCCTTCTCTAGAAGACGGACTTTATCAATCTCAGCTCGATCCAAGCAATTTCTCCACTTCCGCCAACACCTCTTGCGTTGCATTGTAGGCAGTTCCCAACATCGAACTCACCGAAATCTTCGAGCAATCAGTCAGGCTATCTCGGCAGCATAATCCTCCCAAGTCCCCCTAAAAAAAAACGCTTTCCAACGATAACGCGAAGAAGTCCTAACATCTAAATATACCAAGTTTCCGGTATTGTGGATTGAAGTGTGTTGTTGGATCTTGTCCGCGAAGCAAGCGTGATTCTGTGCGATACATACGTGCATCGTCCAAGGGAGCTCCAATGCTTACTACACACGAATTGGTTGAGAAAACACAGAGGCATATCGATCGCAATTTGAAACCATCACTGTCAGTCAAGGTAGTGGCCGCTGCAATGAATATCAGTCCACCTGATCTGGATCGTCTCTTCCGTCGCGCAAAAGGAATAACAATTAAGAAGTATATCGATGCGAAGTGTCGGGACGAGATTCTGGAAAGATTGAAGGCGCCACACTGCAAGGGGTGTGCTCTTGCTCAGGAGTTTGGATTCAAAACAGATCAAGCGTTCTATCGATGGGTTGTGCGCGTCTTCGGCGTTCGATTCAGAGAGCTATCTGCTCAATCTCGATCAAAGTCTGAGACGAAATGAAAAAGGACGCAGAGTTATGCCATCAGCGATCAAGGTCCGCTAGTCCTTCTAGCAATTCATCGGCATGTTGTAGCTAAAACCGCACCAGGAAACTGCACCAAAGAACCACACCACGGAATCGCACCAAGACTTGCTACCCGAATTTCGTTGAATCGTTGCTTCGAGGAATCTATTATTGAGATAGGCACTCTGTAATTGTCGACGCTGCAAAAGGTCGGCCAGTCGATGAGAATGCGCATCAACTTCGTCAGAGGTACAGAGGTACTGTACGTCACTGCGACTCAGAGGAAAGTATCGACAATGCCACTTGCCCGGCTCATATACATCGGTACGAGGCTCTTGCTCGGGATCGTTTTTGTGATGAGTGGGGTTCTGAAACTCATTTCGCCTCAGGCGGCGGCAGATTTTCTCGATAGTATTGTTCGCGAAGCCCCCCAGATAACAATTGCTCTTGTGCGATTCCTGTCGATCTTGGAATGTGTTCTTGGGTGTTTGATAATAGGGGGCAAAAAGGAGGAATATACATCGGTCATAGCCACGATGTCATTTCCTGTCTTTTCGATTGTCGGTCTGCTGTTTGGATCTCCTGATCAGGCCTGCGGTTGCTTCGGAGATTTCTCGCAGTCGCGCTTTGATGAGTATTTTTTGATTCGAAATACCATTCTCATGTTCTTCTCGATGTACCTGATCTGGTATTCTCACAGAACTCCAAAACCTCCTGGGGAACCTCAATGAAGAAATGGAAAGAGAAGTTGTCATCGGCCAACATGTATCAAGTGATGATTCACGTGATTGTGTTGGCGCTTACAGTAGAAGTGTTCGTGCTCGCAAAGCAAAACCGCGAGCTGAAATCAAACGGAGTTGTGGCGAAGCAAGCTGACATCAAGGTCGGGGATCTGTTTTCATTTGGCGAGTTAATCCCAGTTACGACATCAAATCCGGTGGACTCGAGCGTGAGTCAGTTGGTCTACCTGTTTACCACGACCTGCCCCTTCTGCGTGCAGAATATCCGCTCGTGGGAGGAACTGAAGGTTGTAGCATCTAACAAACGAATGCACGTGGTTGGCATCTGTCTGGACGCGCCCGAGAAGGCCTCAGGGTATGCAGTGCAGAACAAAATCACGTACGAAGTGTATGTTCCAAAGGACTACGCGAAGTTCCGTCTATGGAATCGCATCAACTCTGTGCCCACCACAATACTTCGTTCTCGCAATGGTTATGCTGAACGCGTGTGGCTCGGCATATTGCGCGGTGAACAAATGAAGGAGATAGCAGAGGCTATCTCCATAAGCCACGAATACCCACCAATAGCTCAAAGGAGGCAACAATGAGAAGACTGTCCATGCTGCTTATGCTGGTGGTAGGGATTGTTCTTTGCTGGGGAATTGTCCAAGCATCCGCACCAGCGACGATGAAAAACTACTGCGAGTTTTCTTGCCAAGGTGTGTCGTGTGAATCGCAACAATCGACTTGCTGGTGTTTTTCATACCCGTCAATCCAAACGACTTGCTGGGATTATTATTGCACCGGCGGCTGCGACTTGTAGTTGGAGAGAAGGATAGCAGAAGCCGCCCGAGCAGGATGGCCCGGGCGGCTCAGAATTCAGTCAAAGTTGATCCGCCTTTCGAGTCTTATTGACAATACGCCTTATGTTACTTAGTTTGCAAAGGAAATTGTCACGGGGCGAACTCGCTTCGCCGATGGGGGCAACCTCGCATCAAATTGACAGCCCCGCGGCCAAGGAACAATATGCTGTTTCACTCGTCGCTACTCCCCACCTCATGGTCCTCTTTTCTCTTGGTTGCTCTGGCTGGCTGCATCTACTCCAGCGAACCGAACGATGGAAACCTCACGCTCTCTGGCAAGACCTATTTGCTTGGCGATGCTCAGCCGACTTCAGGTGTCCATGTAACATGCGCCGGGGTCACTAGCACGTCGGATGCTGAAGGAAACTACGAGCTACGGGGAATCCCAGAGGGCAAACAAATCCTCCATGCTGAGAGGTCTGACTGCATACCTTCCTCCGACACAATCGTTCTAAAGTCAAGCACGAAACGGTTCATTTATTTGAGTCTCAGAACCACAACGATCTGGGGCTATGTCTCCAATGTGATTGATGGTGCGATTCAGGGCGCTACTGTGAGAATAGCAGATCAAGCTGTAACGAGTGACGCTTCAGGAAGGTTCGAGTTTCTACCCATAGTGGGTACTTCGAATACACTCTATGTCGAGCATCCTCTCTACTCATCTTTCGAGACCGCCGTGGCGTTGGATTCAGCGCGCAAGCAAGTCAACGTGACGCTTGTCAGACAACTGACCCTCACCCCGTACATAACCGAAGACGCCTACGTGGACGAGAGTGTGCCCGATGCAAACTTCGGATCTTCGAAATCGTTACTGCTTAGCACGAATCCTCCGGGCCAGTCTGGGAATCAACGTCATTTCTACTTGAAATGGGAGTTTCCACAGCTTTTGCGAGATCAGCGCGTGACGTTGCAGCTCGCCAGGCTTCAATTGCTTGCACCGGCGCCACCTGCATCATCAAGTGTTCGAATCTACTCGATAACTTCGTCCTGGGCGGCGGGGAGCATTACGTACAACAAGCAACCGTCACGTGGGGCGCTTCTCGAATCCACAGACGCCCGCATTTTCGTCGGGTCGTACTGGCCTGTTCTTACCACTTCTGGAATCAGTCAATTGATCGAGGATTTTAGAGCAAATCGCCCGCTGTTCGGAGTGGTGATTCAAGGTGGAGCGCCAGATGGTGCAACGGCAAGTTTCAATTCAAATGAGGCAGTACTGAATCCCCCAAAGCTTACCATTGTTCTCCAGTACTGAGCGCCATTCTCGTGAGCACTCACAGAGCGCGCCTACTGATGCACACGATTTCCATGCGAATAACGTATCATGGTCGTCAAATACCGGTGACGAGAGTAGGACGATCTTGGTTCGCTGGGATTGGCCAAATACCATTCCTGGTTTTTTGCTTTGTTACAGCGTTCGTCTGCTGTCTTGCTCATGTGCAAGCGCAAACATCGCCGTTTTCATGGTACTGGCAGAACCCATTGCCTCAGGGCAACAGCCTGAGAGCAATTTCAGTTGTTCGCGGCAACGTGACATACGCAGTCGGAGATTTAGGCACGATCCTAAGGACCAATGATGGTGGAGCCAGCTGGACTCTTTTGAAATCCTTGACGACAGTGGCCTGTCGGTCCGTATGGTTCACAGATGAAAACAATGGCGTGGTGGTCGGAGATGCCGGCACAGTTCTTGGGACAAGTGATGGCGGGGCAAGTTGGTCAATTCGTCAGATCGACACATCGATCAATTTCAACGGAGTATCATTTGCTGACGCAAAGAACGGAACGATTATCGGTGAATCAGGTGCCCTTTATCGCACCAAAGACGGCGGCAACACGTGGGCGCCGCAAATAGGCGTGCCTCTAGTTTCTCTCTACGGCATCTTCTATAGCGATGCCAGCCATGGTACACTCGTTGGTGCTTCTGGTTCCATCTTCCGGACGGTAAACGGAGGAAGTACGTGGACGCGCCAGAACAGCGGATTGGAAAACACGCTGACGCGCCTTCTTTCAGTCTCGTTTGTCGATGCCAATAATGGGGCCATCGCAGGCGATGTCGGAACAGTCCTTCACACAACGGATGGAGGGGCGACCTGGACCGCTCAATCATCTGGAACTCCGTTCACTTTGAACGCAGTCTGTTTCACCGACATGAATGTTGGAACCGTAGTTGGTGATGTAGGCCAGATATTTCACACGACCAACGGCGGAGCAAGCTGGAGTCTCCAAGCTTACGGTTTGACCTCCTGGTTTTCGGCCGTACGATTCACGAATCCCAACATTGGAATCGTTCTCGGGAACAATGGTTCTATCTTCCAGAGCACTGATGGGGGTACGACATGGACCTCCAAGAGCAAGACCTTGGTACCTCTCTGTGGCGTGGGATTCGCGGATACGTCGAGAGGTATTGTCGTGGGGTACTATGGGACCATCCTTACCACAAACGATGGTGGTAGGAACTGGTCCTCCCAAATGAGTGGAACGAACGAGAGTCTTCGCGGTATTTCTTTCTCGAGTGCTACTTCCGCAGTGACAGTGGGTGACAACAATACCATCCTCCGCACGGTCGATGGAGGGAACACATGGGGTGACCGGTCGATTCACCCGGCACGGAACACGGCTTTCCAGCTTAACGCAGTCGCCATCAACAGAGCTGGACACGGGATTGCAGTGGGGAGGTATGACTCATCAGCTAGCTCCAAGTGTTCGGCAATTTACACGAGCGACGGAGGCACAAGTTGGGCAGCGACATTTCCGGCAATCATCGGCAAGTCGCTCACGTCGGTGATCTTTATCGATACTGAGACAGCCGTTGCGGTAGGAGAAAGTGGGTCGATTATCCAATCGACAGACGCGGGGCGAACGTGGGTTTCGCAGCAAAGCCACACGAGTTCAAGACTGAGGGGGATCTCTTTCGCAGGTCGAAATAGCGGGATCGTCGTGGGGGACAGCGGAACAGTCGGTCGCACTACGGACGGGGGGACGACATGGAATGTGCAGAGAGTCGGTAGAAGAAGTTTGTATAGCGTTTCATTGTTCGATCGAGACAGAGGATTCGTCGTCGCCAGCGGTGGAACTATACTCTACACAAGCAGTGGAGGGATTAGCTGGGATTCACTTTGGACTCGGACGGCAAATGCCCTCTATGGATCGTTCTTGAGCGGCGTTTCCGATTCGGGAAGTTTCTCAGGATCGAATGCCGTGAATTGCAAAGGAACGATTGTGGGGGAAGCTGGCACCATTTTGAGGATATCATATGGGAGTCTTCCAACCGGGATAGTGGACAAACACGGCTCGTCGATACCACTTGAATTTCATCTCTCACAGAACTACCCCAATCCATTCAATGGCACCACGAATTTTGAGGTTCGACTGCCCGCTCAGTGGACGGGGAACATCAATTCAGAAAATGTCTCGTTGAAGGTATTTGACCTTCTGGGACGTGAGTTGGCGACGCTGGTGAATGTGGGGTTGAGCCCCGGGATCTACAAGATACGATGGAACCCAACGGATCTTCCAAGCGGAGTATATTTCTGCAGGTTGAAAGCGGGTGATCTTGTGCAGTTCAGGAAAGTGCTGTTGCTGAAGTAACTCTGGCATCGAGTCTGAGAAAGACGCATCGTCCTGGATTCGGAGAATCTTATCAATGCAAGCGAAGCAATTGGTCATAGCATTTCTCTTACTGGTCGTTACCTTTGGCTGCAACCAGCCCTTTGATCCAAAAGGTCCGACAGATCAACAGATGATAGTCTATTCTGTCCTCTCAACGGATCGCGACGTCCAGTATGTGAGTGTGGATCTCAGCTACATGCCTTCCGGCTCCAACCCGCTCACGTACTCTTCCGATAAGGCGTTGAAGGACGTATTTGTAACACTCAGAGAATCCCGGAACATGTACCAGATGCGAGATACGACGCTCGCAAGGCCGGACACCAGCTGGTACAAGTTCCCACTTCATTTGTATGCGCTATACCCATTCGCTGTACGCCAGGGACAAACATACGTACCCAGTTCCTGAGCGATGGTGCGATTTGCTCATTGAGAACGAACCAAACTTGCCGAAGACGAAGTTTCGTTGTCCTTGTGATAAGCAAGGGCCTTCGAGCTACTCAATGAACAAAAACGTGCAAAAA
>JBGPAN010000021.1:0-18807 GCA_041480785.1 Bacteroidota bacterium
GAGCCCGACACGTTTTATCTGGAGACCGGAGTTCCCGTCAGGTGGCACGTCTACGGCAAGGAGATCACTGAATGCAATAAGGCGATACAGGTTCCCAAATTGAATCTTTATTTCGACGTAAAGGAGGGAGAGCAAGTGATAGAATTCACCCCGACGCAGGCCGGGACCATATCATGGAGCTGCTGGATGGGGATGATACAGGGAAGATTTATCGTGCAATGAAAAAAACCATTTTACTCGTCACCGGGATGCACTGCTCGAACTGCGTCATGTCGGTAACAAAAGCCCTGAAGAAAATTTTCGGGGTGAGTGACGTCACCGTCAACCTCGGCACCGGCAGGGCGAACATCGAATACGACGAATCCAAAGCCGGGATTCTCCTTCGGATAGTTCAACGGCCGAAGCAAGTTCCGCTCCGTCGCCAACAATCCCTTCACCTGCCATCGATCCCAGATATGATTTCCGCTCGTAATCACATGAACGCCCATATCGAAAAGCTCTTTGACATCCTGCTCGGAGATGCTCTTCCCCTCGTTCACATTTTCACCATTCGCGACGCAGAAGTCGACCTCGTACTTCTTGATATACTGCTTCAAGAGCGTCGACACCAATGTCATGCCGGGTTTGCCGTTGATATCTCCAATGAAGAATATGTTCAGATGCTGGGGCACAAGTGTTCTCCGGGCATTTCAATGGAACAAGACGGTGCTCTACAGCAAGCGACGGTGAAGAGAACGAGCATTGGTTTTCAATATAGAGGAATTCACGCTGAAAAAAAAGGGGTGAGTAGTTCACTCAAAACGAAAGGAGGCGATCGCTTTGCGCGAACGCCTCCCTGAAGTCGATGCAGGTCACTGCTGTCAAAGACGGGTCCTTATCACACGACGAACCACGAATCGATCTATCGCGACCAGAATCAGCAATGAAATCAACGTGAGCGTGGCAACATCTGCCGTCTTCGACGTTTGTTCCTTCTTCGGTTCTCCGACGACCTTCACAATTTCCTTGGAGGCAACGTCGCGTGCCTTCGCATAGTACTCCATATAGAGCGTGAGAGCCTTCGAAATCCCGGAGGGCTCAGTCGGGCTCTTTGACGCAGGTGCCGTATTGACGGCATACCATACAACACTCAGAACGAGCCCCATCGCCAAGATATTGCCGAGATTGTCGACAATTCTCGATACCCATGATTTCTTTGACTCGGGAGCGATCTTTCCGACGACGCGCGAAGTGAATCCTTTCGACGGTTGTGAGAGCGGTACCTCCTTTGCAGCTTGACCAAGCCTTCTGTGTAACTGGACCTCCTGGCGGCATCTCTGGCACGCTTCCAGATGGACGATCAGCTTCGTCTTCTCCCCGTTGGCAATCGTCCCGTCGACGATCTGGAAAATCTCTCTGGTGGTCAGGTGACTCATAGATCCCTCTTTCTTGATATTCTCCTTCTTGGACTCAGAGCACTGCCCCGTTTGTTACACCGAGCCTCTTTGCGACGGCATCCTTCAACAATACGCGCCCCCGGAAAAGTCTGACTTTCACCGTGGCAAGAGGCAAACCTGTGACCTCGACGATCTGTTCGTAGCTCTGGTCATTCACAAAGAACAACGTCAGAATGCCGGCATAGATCTCCGGCAACCCCTCAATCTCCTCAGTCACCGCAGCACGAATCTCACGAAATTCGTACGCGGCATCCGGTGCAGGTTCTTCACTCGGCACATCCAGTGTCTGCTCATCTTCATCGTTCAGAGACACGTGGACGGTCTGCGAGCGCCTCCCGAGGGATGATGCACAGACGTTGTAGACGATACGATAGAGCCACGTAGAAAAGCTGGCCTTCCATTCAAACCTTGGGAGGGCGTGATATGCCCGTACAAAAGCATCCTGAAGAGCTTCCTCTGCCTCTTCGCGATTTTTCAACATCCGGAGCGCAAGCGTCATCGCTTTGTCTTTATGACGGTCGACCAGCTCTCCAAATGCGCGTTTGCCGCCGGCCAGTACGCGCCGGACAATTTCCTCGTCAGTTGCGGGCATGTTCTCCTGTGCAAGATCCTGCACTTTCTTAGACCGCGAAATCGGGTGCAGGGTTACAGATCTTGTGGTGTCCCGACTGTAACCTTTTCCTGTTGATCCGGGTCTAAGATACCAAAGGCCCGTACGAACGTCAATTCCAGAATCTGAACTCCGGAGGCAATATGAACAATGAATTCTTGATTCCAATCTTCCTCTTCGGCGGCATAGCCGCTGTGCTGATTACCTACTACAACAACCGGCACAAAGAGCGGATGGCAATGATCGAAAAGGGTGTCAATCCAGCCGATTTCAAAGGAGCTCCTATGAAAGAGTGGTTTCGGGCAAACCCACTCTCCAGTCTCAAATGGGGTCTTCTCGCCACGTTTGTCGGAGTCGGCCTGATCGTCGCCTCGTGGTTGGATCGCTGGTACATGATGCATGATTCAATCTACGTTTCCTGTATGCTCGTTGCAGGAGGTATTGCGTTGATCATCTTCTATTTGATTGCTTCCAGGAAACTGAAACAGGAGTGACGACGACGCTTCCTGAAACGTTGTTGCATGAGGGGGCTTCTCGCGAGTGAGGCGAGAGCCCCTTTTCTTTATTCCAACGGAATTGTGGAATTTCGGAGCGAAATCGAGATCTCTCACCAACTTCCCGCATAGGTCAACAAGTTTGAAGCCCTTTTCCCTTCTGTTTTCTCACAAAAAATCCTCATATTGGAAATTCAAGTTCTTCCACTCGGCAGCTAACCCGTTTCATGATATCCAACTATACAAGGAGCACTCAAATGTTCCGAAACTTCTGCAAAACATTCTGCCTCATCCTGCTCTCCGCAGCAGTGATCTCATCTTCCTACGGTGGGGAAAAACTGCGTTATAAAATGGTGAAGGGCAGTACCTACAAGTATGTTCTCACATCAGACACCAAAGTCGCTACGCAGGCCATGGGACAGGAAATGGCGTCGAAATCGGGGAGCTACTTCAGCTTCTCTCTTGCCATCGAGAGCACGGGCGCTGAGGCCATCACACTCATTGCAAAGGTCGATTCGAACGTGTCCAATGTTGAGTCCATGGTGATGAAGGACTCAGCGATGGTGATAAAAGAGATCAATGGAAAACGCGTCCGTATGATCCTGAACCCCCTTGGCAAAATCGTCAAGACCGTTGTCATCGATACGATCGCGCCTTCACGGTTGATGCAGATGACAGGAATGGGAAATACTGCGGACTTCTTGCGACAACTGTTCGTGAAGCTGCCAGAACAGGCTGTTGGCGTTGGAGACACATGGAAGTACACCACTCCTGACACGATCAACTTACAGGGGATGTCTCTCACCACGAAGCCTGACATGCAGTTCAAAGTTGCTGGTACAGAGAAGGTTGGAAGTTACGACTGCTTGAAGATCACCTTTGAAGGCCCGGCTTCCATCTACGGAACCGGCTCCAGACAGGGGATGGAAATGGTCGTCGATGGCACTACGAAGTCGAAGGGGACAGCATTCTTTGCACCGAAGGAAGGCGTCCTGGTCGCCGTCGAGTCCGAGAGCACAACGGACATGAATATTTCGGGCACCGGTGAGCAAATGTTCACCGCGATCCAATCGATGAACACAACGTCGAAAATGAAGCTCGCGAAATAATCTTCTTCTTCACGCCGGCTGCGAAGGTTTGTTTTCTTTTCTTTCGAGGGATACGTATGACTACTCGACTTGCCACGAGGTGGATCTTTGTTGCGTGCTTTCTTGTGCTTGGCAGTGTCACAGCGCGAGCACAATCCGGCATCACACCCGAGGAATACAGGCAGCGCCGCGCTCTTCTGATGTCGAAAATGGAGCCAAACTCCATCGCGATCTTCAAAGCTCGGGATGCGAGTGTGCGTTCCAACGATGTCAATTATCTGTACCATCAGGAGCCGAATTTCCACTATCTCACTGGTTGCGATGAGCCGAAGAGCTATCTCCTCCTATGTCCGGACGGAGTTCAAGTGGACAGCACGACCATCGCCAAGGAGGTGTTCTTCCTCCGGCCAAAGACTCACAGCGCCGCTGGAGAAAGTCTCGGCCTTGAGGGAGCAAAATCGCAGCTTGGATTCACTGTCGCACTGCAAGGCTCAGAACTCCTGAGTTTCACCAAGCGTGTCCTGGCCGGCAAGAAGATCCTCTATTATTTCCCGAGCATTCCTGATGTCGTATATGATCCTCTGATGGAAAAGCGTTCGATCCTCTCCAGGGAGGTCAAGAGCGAGCTGCAGGCCGCGTTCCCGGGACTCGAGATCAAGAATCTGTACAGTCCGATCGCAGAGATGCGTTCCATAAAATCTCCCGCTGAAATTGTCCTTCTTCAAAAAGCAATTGACGCGACGATCACTGCACATGTTGAAGCAATGAAGAGTTGCGAGCCGGATATGTACGAATACGAGGTTCAGGCGGTTATTGAGTACTGCTTCGCGAAGAACGGGGCGGAGTACCAGGGCTTCCCCTCAATCGTCGGATCTGGACCGAATTCGTGCATCCTCCACTATGACGCCAATCGACGGAAGATGCTGAGCGGCGAGGTTGTGGTGATGGACATCGGGGCGGAGGTTCAGGGTTACTCTGCCGATGTGACGAGAACGATCCCTGTCAATGGTACCTTCTCTCAAGCGCAGCGGGAGATCTACGATATCGTTCTCAGGGCAAATGAGGAGTCCATCAAGGAGTTCAAGCCCGGGGCTTCGCAAGCCACGCCGAGCCAGAAAGCCTTCGACATCATTGCCGAAGGCCTGATGAAACTCGGAATCATCAAGAACAAGGATGATGCCCGGACCTACTATATGCATGGACTAAGCCACCACATTGGTCTCGACGTTCACGACATCGGTCCATTTGGAAAACCATATGCGCCTGGGATGATTCTGACGGATGAGCCGGGAATCTACATTCCTGAGGGGAGCCCGTGCGACAAGAAGTACTGGAACATCGGTGTGCGCATCGAGGATGACGTCCTCATCACGGCTGACGGAAATCGAGTCCTCTCCGCCGGTGCGCCAAAATCGGTGAAGGATATTGAGAGTTTGATGAAAAAGAAGGGCCTCGGCAATGTGAACATCGGGGACAAGTAGCACCGTTTTGTGGTTCCAAAACAGAGAGCGTAACGGAGAACCGCATGGATGCACGACAACTGAAGCAATGCAACGAGCTCATCAAGAAGAATAAGATTGAGATGATCGATCTCAAATGTATCGGTCTGACCGGGTATCTCCATCACATCTCGCTACCGGTGTTTCCCAACATTCAATGACGCGAAGACCAAATCCTCTGGCTTCGTGGCTCTTTCCATCCCAAAGCCTGGGTTGAATCTCATATTTTCTTCTCAGCCACGCCCTTTTCCGAGAATTCGAGAGTATCTTGCAGCTTGTATCCGCGAATCCTCCTTTCAGCTAGACGAACGTATTCCTTGTCGATATCGTAGCCTACAAATCTCCTTCCTGTTTTCAATGCTGCCAAGGCTGTTGTGCCACTTCCCATAAAGGGATCAAGAATCACATCATTCTTGAATGAATAGAGCTGCATTAGCCTGTAAGGTAGTTCCTCAGGGAAAGGCGCCGGATGCCCCACACGCTTAGCCGACTCTGTATTCATCGTCCAAATTGATTTCGTCCATTCCATGAATTGTTCGCGAGTTATCGTACTGACCTTCCCAGCTGCGAGCCGGCCGTACTCACCTTTTGAGAAGACCAAGATGTACTCATGAACATCACGAAGCACGGGGTTTGAAGCAGACTGGAAACTCCCCCAAGCCATGGAGACTCCAGCGCTTGATCCCTTGTTCCAAATAATTTCGCCTCTCATGTTGAAGCCAATTTTCATCATCAGCTGAGATAGATAATCAGAAAATGGTATGTAAGGCTTTCTGCCTACGTTCGCGAGATTCACGCATGCTCTCCCGCCATTCACTAGGACCCGAAACGTCTCTGCAAATACCTTTTCCAGCAGTTCGAGGTACTGTGCCAAAGTGAGATTCTCGTCGTACTGCTTCGTGACATTGTACGGCGGTGATGTAATCATTAGATGTACTGAGTTGCTTGGGATCTCCTTCATATTCTCAGACGACCCAAGAATAATAGCGTTCGTAATCTTGGGAGGTAACTCCCCTTCCGCCAAAGCAACAACTTCGCCGGGCGCAAACTCTGAATACAATTTCGAGTTATAGAACTTGCTCGAATCGTGCCCGAATCTCCCGCTAGTTCCAAAACTGCTTGTCGAGGTTCCCTTTTTCGATTTCTTTACTCGTTTTCCCAATGTTCCACCCATTTTTCGTATGCATTGAACTTGATAGATTCTCGTACCCAATCAATATCGATAACAAGAGTCTTCCGATGATTCACCAGGGCCTGCAACGCATCTGAAGTGATTTCTGCGCCTCGAGGATTTTTGCCGAGCGGTGGCAGTTTTATGTATTTCTCCCTGCCCATTTGAGCCAAGATCTCTTTCTGTACTTCCAATGGGATATAATGGAATGCCCCGCGATGTCCCCAACTAATCTGCACAAACAACATGTCACATGTCGGCTCGTACCGCTTGCGAAATTGAAGCGCATTTTCAGCATCTACTGTCCAAATAAGTTTGACACCAGCGAATCCCTTACTAGTGAGAGTCTTGATGGAAATTGGCGTTCCATGTACCCTCACGTCGACTTCTGATTCTGTAATTGGGATATCCGTTTCCACATTCTCTTTTCCAAATTTGTAAATGAACATCGCAACCAGGATCCGCTCACGGGCAGAACCAACCTCCATTCCAAGCTTGCCGGCCCGTGAGCTTTCAAGCTCTCCGATCTGGAAAAGACGTGGCAATTTTCTTTGAATTTTGCGTTTCAGAGCACTGTCTGCGATCAGCTCATCTACTATCTTCGCCATTGTCACACTTGGAGTTGGTAAAAGATATGTGCACCCCCCGGCGTGGTTCGCTTACAATCTATAGAACCATTTGACAAGAGGCAAATCGATAACTCAGTTGCGCCTGCACCTCGCAATGGAAATCGCGATGTCGGGAGAATTACTGAACGTGTTCGACCAGCGACGTCGACGATCTTCGTTGGAACGGAACACTGATACGTCAGAGATTGAGGCAGACCACACGCGTCTCCGTCATTTCCTGGAGCATGCTCCAAATCCCCATGCGCCCAACGCCGCTCAGTTTCGTTCCACCAAACGGCATGACGTCAAGACGATAGTCGGTGGAGTCGTTGACGATCACGGCTCCGCAGTGCAAATTGCGAATGGCCTCGAATGCGCAGTTGAGGTTCTCAGTGAAGATTGCGGCCTGCAAACCATACTGCGTCTGATTGGCGAGCTTGATCGCCTCACGGAGTGATTCAATCCTGTAAAGCGAAACGACCGGCCCATACACTTCTTGGCAGTCTAATGTTGCCTCGGGAGGCACGTGTTCAAGAACTGTAGGCCACACAACTGACCCTTCACGCTTTCCGCCAATCAGAATTGTGGCGCCTTGATGTTCGGCCTGCTTGACCCACGATTCAACCCTTCTTGCCTCATCTTCGGTAATCATTGCACAAACGTCTGTCTCCTCATCCATCGAGTAGCCGACTTTGAGTCTTGAGACATGACCTACAAACCGGTTTTTGAAATCATTATAGATTTTCTCATGAACCAGAATGCGCTGCACGCCGATGCAATTCTCTCCGGCTTGCGCAAACGCTCCTGCAGAAATAGCAGGAATGGCCCGCTCGAGGTTTGCGTCATCCATGAGAATGACGGGCGAGTTCGACCCCAACTCCATGAGCACCTTCTTGATCCCAACCCATCGGCTGATCTGCAAACCGGCCTCAACTCCCCCGGTGAACGTCACCAGACGAACACGAGGATCGCTGACCAAGGATTCCCCGAGTTCATGTCCATGCCCGGTGATGACGCTCAGTCGTCCTTTGGGGAGACCAGCCTCCAGCAAATCTCCCGCGAGCATGAGAACGGAAAGCGGTGTTAGAACGCTTGGCTTCACGACAATCGAATTTCCTGCGGCGATGGCAGGCCCAATGTTGTGGGCCGCGAGAGCAAGAGGATCATTGAATGGGATTATTGCTGAAACAATGCCCACCGGAAATCGAAAGTAGTACCCAACACGGTTTTCCGATCCGATGCGACTATCGAACGGAAGAGTCTCACCTGTAAGGCGTCGTCCCTCCTCTGCAGCAAGACGAAGGATATTTGCAGCCCTTACAGGTTCCCGTCGTGCCTCGCGGATTGTCTTACTCCCTTCACGCGCAACGATTCGGGCATACTCCTCCCTTCTGCCGTCGACGATCGCTGCTGCTCTCATGAGAACATCGTAACGAACATGAAGCGGAAACTCTTGCGCAAGTGCCTGGGCTGCTGCGTCGATTGCGGACCGGACATCTTCTACCGTCCCTTTTGGGATTTGTCCGATCACCTCGCCATCGTACGAATTCCGAACTGCAATCATCTCTGTTCGGCCCACCCATATGCCTCCGACCAGCATCTGAGAGTTATGGATGTTTTCAATCATCGCAGTTGACATGCGTTTCTCCCATGACAGGCTTTGTGAGAAGCGCACTCAAAGTATTACAATGAGACCCGATTGTCAACAATTCCCTCTCACGTTGGTTGTCAGAATTGGAAAAATGCGTTGCAGGGAGAGCGGAGAAGGGCAAGAAACATGAAAGGCGTCTGCGGAGACGCCTTTCGTAAGAAAATCCAAATGAGGTCTGTTCGTTATTTCTTTGTGAGGGAGCCGATCAAGGCGTCGAGCTCTGCTGCCGCACCTTCAACGGTCTTTGCAGGTCCGGTACACTTGAAGAAGAGTTTGCCTTCGGGTGCTTCCACGATCGCCCCATAGAGGCGAAAGTTCTCCTTCTTCCCCGTCGCTTCCATCATTGGTCCAGCGGGCGCAAGATAGCTGCCAGCGATCTGAACTTTCACCACGTTCATCCCACCAATCTTGTCGTCCTTCCGCACTGGCGCTGGTGAACCCTCAAATTGACTGGACCACCTCATGATGTTCATGTCGGCATCCCCTCCCGCACCGCTGCCGAAATAGGAAACAGCGCACTCACCCGGTTCTGAATCACCTTGTGCGGCAGGGATGACGTATGTCACCACGCGCATCTGCCGTGGTGCTCCTTTTGTCCACCGACTGGGATAAGACCAGAGAACACCGGCGGCAGTGTTTTCAGGCGCTTCCTTGGTCATCTGCGAGGAATCGTTTTTCTTGCAGCCCGGCAGAAGAAGCACAAGGCCAGCAACAATAACGGCGAACAGAAGCATGAATCTCTTCATCACGAATAATCCTTTCTGTTGGGTATTGTGCAAACGTGAATCATACAAATATAGCAGACATTGCCTAAAATCCAATCCAGAAGGGTTCTGCGCTGGAAAAGCAGAGGTCGCGAGATTAGGGCGAAATGCCTCTTGAACTAGTCATTCCTCTGGAGTAACTTAGTTGAAGCAGAACTCACGGATCAGCCTTTAGCAGAAGGTTCAGATATGCCACTACCGCCTCCGGCTCAACCACAGCCTGTTTCAATCGCGGCTCCCAGGATTCCGCTTGAACAGATCGATGTCCGGAGTCTGTCCAAGGAGAAAATCCGCGAACTCTTCCGCACCGGCCGGCTCCCCACTGCAGAGGCTATCGTCGAGGAGATCTTTATCCGCGCAACGAAGTCGGGCTCGACCGATATTCATTTTGAGCCGGTGGAGGGTGAACTGAGAATCCGCTTCGGCCATGAAGGAGTTCTGAAACGTCTCGTCTCTCTTCCTCCCGACATGACTGAAAATGTCATGAGCGTGCTGAAAACGCGCGGAAGTCTCAACCAGTTTGAAAAGAAGAAACCCCAGGAAGGACGATTTTCAGCGGCGTATCATGGGGAGCAGTACGATTTCCGGTTGAGTATTATCCCCGTCCTGGTCGGCGAACGCGCCGAGATTCGCTTGTTACACAAAACGCAACGTATTGCTCGTCTCGAAGAGCTCGGTTTCAGTCCAAAGTCGTACGATGCTATCACTCGCCTTCTGAAGCAACCGAAGGGGCTTCTTCTCGTCACAGGCCCTTCCGGCAGCGGCAAGACGACAACCGTCTTCGCTGCAACGAACACCATCGAGACACCGGAAAAATGCGTCATTACTGTCGAGGACCCCGTCGAATACAGACTCCCGTATGCGAGCCAGGTCCAGCTGCCTGCTGATCGGTCGTTCAATTTTGCCGATGCCTTGCGCGCCATCCTCCGGCAGAATCCGAACGTCATCCTCATCGGAGAAATCCGCGATGCGGAAACTGGCATTGTGGCTGCTGAGGCAGCGTTGACGGGCAACCTCGTCCTCAGTACCATGCTTTCCTCGGACGCTCTCGGCGCTATCCACCGATTGTTGAATCTTGGGATTCATCCATACTGGCTCGCGTCGACAATGGTGGGAGTCATCTATCAACAGCTGATTCGAAAAATCTGCCCGGACTGCAAAGAAGAGTACCAGGCCCCGGAGGACGAAGTTTCGCTGATCACGCCTTATCTGCAATCAGCACCACAGTTTTTTACCAGGGGCAAGGGATGTCAGAGTTGCGGCAGTACCGGCTACAAAGGGAGAACAGCCATCGGCGAGATTATGTCAGTAAGCCTGGAGTTGCGTGATCTCATCCTCCAACAAGCCTCGCTGATCAAGATGAGAGAAGAGGCCGCTCGTCATGGATTCCAGGGAATCCGTGTGGACGCGGCGGAAAAAGTTGCACTGGGTGTGACGACAATTTCGGAGTTCATCCGCGTACTCGGGTAACCATCAAACGTCCTTATAGCAGAAAGCGCCGTCAGGATCTGTTCCTAACGGCGCTTTCTTTTTTCTTCCCTTTTCCGAGGGGCTCTTTGCTGGTCGCCGCTCACGAGATCATAGGAGTGGTCAATCATCGCTCTGATTTCCCGCGGCGGGATTGATCCATCGAGCACGATCGTGTTCCAGTGCTTCTTGTTCATGTGATAGCCCGGCTGAACCGCTTCGTAACGTTCCCGCAGCTCGATGGCCCGTTCGGGGTCACATTTGAGGTTCATTGTTTGCGGGTGAACATCGAGCGGAAGGAGAAGGAATATCTTCTGATGGACCTTGAAAACGAGTATGTCTTCTCCAAACGGAAAGCCTTCTGTGACGTTCGCACTTTTCTTGAGGCAATACTCACGGAGAGCGTCGACAGTCAACGGTCTACCTCCCCATCGCCGCAGCAATTGACGCGACAGCGCCTGTCGCGGCTTGTGTCAACATCCCAATCTCAGAATTGAAGCTGACAAGCTTCATGCCTTTTGAAGCCCAATGCGATGCCAGCGTAAGATCATTCATATGAATGGCGGGAAACTTGTTCGCTCGACGACACGCCTCGATGACAGAAGTGATGGCAGCGACAAGGATCGGATCGGTCATTTTTCCCGGAATCCCCAATGCAACGGAGAGATCTGTGGGTCCCACTAATGCCGCATCAACTCCTGGGATGGCGAGGATTTGATCCATGCTGTCGAGTGCTTGCCTGGTCTCTATCTGGACGACGAGCATGGACTCTTCATTGGCATCGTTCATGACTTCAACAACAGAGCCCGCTTTCAAATCGGTGTGGCCGCGAGCCACAACGCTCCCCCTCCTTCCGAGAGGAGGATACTTCATCATCTGAAGGATTTCCCGGACCTGACCAGGCTCCGTGATCCTTGGCGCCATGATGCCCTGTGCTCCGGAATCCAAGGGCTGCGTGACGTGGGCATACGACCATTCCGGCACGCGCACAACGGGCGTGACGCCAACCTGTCGGGCCGCTCTGCTGAGGTTGGAAATCGTCTCAATATTGAATGCTCCGTGCTCGTTATCAATGATTACAAAATCGAGCCCGGCATTCGAGAGCACCTGCATCACTGACGCCTGCCGCACTTCGACGAGCATCGTGCCGATAGCGGATTTGCCTTCCCGCAGGAGATGCTTCAGGCGGTTCTGAGGAATAATCGATGGTGCCATAGTTGATATCCCGTTTGTTTGAAAAAGCGATGGAAACTATTGTGCGACAGAGGTCTTGCCGTATCGTTTAAATGCAGAAGCCAGGATGCCAAACTGGTCCGTCAGCAGTCCCTCATATCCGCATGGCCAGCCATCCCAGTAGCGAGCATCGACCCCACTCTTGCTGGCCCCGTAGACAAGCCCGTCAGCAAGACTGCTGCAGAGTCGTTCGAGAAGACTGTCAGCGTTCTCCTTCATGCCGACGAGGTACAACGCATCAACGAAATGACGCGACTGAGAATGCGTGCATGCCCCATTGCCATAGAATCCTTGCGGATATCCTTGCATGATGTCAGCAAGATCTTTGTCAGGAATCGGCCAGAGGCTGATGGGCAAACCAAAACGCGCATCAGGAATCTTGACACGCTTCGCCTCGTTCCAGAGTTTTTCGATGATCTGTCGCGCACCACGTTCATTGAGGAGTCCGGCACAGACCGCTGCTCCATTGACAGCAAGGAATCCATAGTCGTGGAGCTTGTTCTCTGCACATCTCCAGCCTGCGAGCCATCCGGTTTCAGGATTGAAGAACGCTGGATAGTAATTCTTTTTGAGCGTCTCTGCCCATCCCGACAAACCTCGAGCTATTTCCGGTTGGCCAAAGACCGGCAACACCGTCGACAGCGTCTTCAGGGCAGAATACAGCAATGCATTTGTCCAACTGTCTTTCCAGCCAAACGAAACTACATCAAACCAGACTGTGCTCCATTGTCCTGTCCCGCTCACACCAGTCCTGTATTTGCTTTCAATAAGCCCATCGTTGTCCAAATCGCGCAGACGCATCTGTTCGATCTTCCGGCGAATCTGGACCTGATAAGACTTCACCCACTCCGCGGTACCACTATGCTGCAAATACTCGGCAAGGCCCAGCAATCCAGCTGTACCCGTCATCAAATACTCGTCTTCCGCTTCGTGGACTTTTCCATCCTTCAGAAGCGGTCCGCTTGCGTAGCCAGGACCGCCATCCAGCCATCGTTCCAGCGAATCCCGCAGAAAGTCGACCGGTGTGACATTCGGCAGGATGGGATCCATCTTTGTGGTTGTTGCGGACCAGTTGTCCATGCATATCGGACAGTGAATAGAGTTTCCGTTATTACTAAGCGTCCCAGTGTCTGCCCGATACGTGAGTGAAGTCAGCGAACAGCGCTTCACCGCTTGGGCGACCGGAAGAGGCGCATCGTCTCTCAGCGGCGTCGAAATCTGCGCAACACGGAACTCCATGTCTGTGACGAAATGTCCGATGGGGAGCAGATAGTCTCCTTCCGATTGCAGAACCTCGCCGAGCTTCAGTTCGCTCGTCGTCATATTTTGTTGCCGAAAAGAGTCGGTGCGCCACAGTGCATCGTTCCCTGAAGACTTGATCTCGAGTGTTCCGAACCGCGGAAAATGGAGGAGGGCCGGAAGGTTCATAGTTCCCGTTTCCCCTTTGCGCACGATTTTTCCAAGCACATGTGCTGTCGATACGAGACAGTTGAGGCCGATCATCCACGCGCTGCTTCGCCACGCGCGGAGTTCCCGATCTGCGAATCGCTCAGCATGCAGAATAATGCGATCCTCGAGGATGGACCACTTCAGAAAGTACCGCTGACCCGTTCCCGGAAGAACAACATCGTACGTTACGGAATTTCCCTCAACGCGGGTCGTTCCCTGGACATCGTATCGAAGCGCGCTTGCCGCCACGGGAACAGCGCCAACTCTCGACAAATGAATCCCTTGATAGAATGAGCCGGGTTGCAGTTTCAAAACATTCGAGCCAGTCTTTCCTTCCCCTTCTTCGTCCACCGCGAGATAGGAAAAGCCTGTACGGTTCAGTCGAAAACCGACTTCCAGGAAGCGTGAACGGAATCTCACTTCTCCTGCATTGCAATGCGCTGAGACACCGTTCGGCAATTCGTCGATGGATACCGGGTCAATCTTGAGCACTTTTTCATTGCGAGGAGCGACGCCTCCGAGAGGTTCACCTTCAAGGACAAACGCCCCCGAAGCGAGGTTCCACGATGTCCACCAATTGTCGATCCCGCATCGACGCGCCTCTATGAGCACCGAGGATGTTTCTGCGCCTTGCAAGTCGAACCAGGTCATTTCCTCGGACGAAGCGGGGACTAATTGCTCCCTCCGAAGGAGCACCCATTCTTTTCCATTCCATACCAGGATGCGAAAAGCCGTGACCCAATCCAGGTCCTGGCGACTGCCACACTTGTGATAGCCAGATGCCCGACGAAGTCCGATCCTGTTCAGGCGGGCAGGAGCATGCAACTGCAAAATACGGGCGTGGATGATCCGGTTGCGCGGGGCACCATCCTCGCCATCAAGAGGAGAGGTCCATATCGCCCGACAAGAGGAGAGGTTCCCAGTCGACCCCACATCCCCCATCGGGGGTTCGAGGTCTTTCAATGTTAAGAGATCAGTCATAGGATATTGGAAGGTACGAACTCCGTCGGTGTGAATCAAAAAGAAAGCCGGACATACTCTCCGGCTTATAGGACTCCAACAACCATGTGATTCTTCAATAACTTGTTTTTCAGACTTCAGGCTGGAAGCGTTCGACTTCCTCCAACACTGCGCTGACAATCTCCTCTTCTTTCACCCGCCTGACGACTACCCCCTTGCGGTAGAGAATGGCCACCCCTTTGCCAGCTGCGACTCCGATATCGGCTTCGCTGGCTTCCCCCGGACCGTTGACGACGCAGCCAAGCACGGCGATTTTCACTGGTTTCTTGACTTTCGCCAATTTCTCTTCGAGTTGTGCCATGATGCCAAAAAGATCGACCTCGAGTCTTCCGCATGTTGGGCAAGCGATGAGTTCCAGACTCCGGCTGGCCAGGCTGAGTGACCGCAGGATCTCCTTCCCGACCTCCACTTCTTTCACCGGGTCATCAGTCAATGAAACCCGAATCGTGTCACCGATCCCTTCGGCCAGAAGAGTGCCGATGCCGACAGCAGATTTGATGGTGCCGACACGCGTCGTGCCGGCCTCGGTCACTCCGAGATGAAGGGGAATATCTGTTCTTTCCGCGACAAGTCGATACGCCTCGATCATCAGTTTCACGTCTGTCGACTTCACTGAGATCACAACACCCTTGAAATCGAATTCATCACAAATGCCCACATGGCGCATCGCACTTTCGTACAGGGCCTCGGCTGTCGGATATCCATGTTTCTGAAGTATGTCTTCCTCTAATGAACCGGAGTTCACACCGATGCGAATCGGGATCTCTTTCTCTTTGCACGCACTCAGCACCTGACGGATCCGGTCCTTCGAACCGATGTTTCCCGGATTGATCCTCACCTTCGCCACTCCCGCTTCCACCGCCTTGAGGGCGAACACATGGTTGAAATGAATGTCAGCGACGATGGGGACGGGAGACTGACGCACGATTTCCTTCATTGCATCAGCGGCCTCCTTGTCATTCACCGTAACGCGAACGATATCCACTCCGGCCTCTGCAGAGGCACGTATCTGCGCAACAGTCCCCGCCACATCTTCGGTTTTGGTCTTCGTCATCGTCTGGACGGAGATGGGAGCATCGCCGCCAATTTTTACTCCGCCGACGATCACCTGCCGGGTCTTCCGTCTCACTCCTACCTTATATGTCTTGTGCTGCTCAATGAGTTGATTCATCCGCCTTAACACTTTGATTCAGTTCAGTTTCTTGCTGGCTTCGAAGAGAATCTTCTTCTCTTCCTCTGTCAGACTTTGATAGCCGCCACGGCCGATCTTATCGAGGATCTCGTCAATTTTCATCTGATAGAGTTCTTGCTCAGTCTTAGGACGCTGCTCGCCAATGTCATAGAGATTTGCCTCGACGACATTTTCATGCTGCACTTCTTGTCTCTTGTATCGCTCCTTGTTGATCAGCCACCCGATCTGCTCTATGGACCTCTGGAAGGGGAACCGTCGAGCAAGAATCAGAACATACGCATACCCCGCTGCGGCTCCTCCAAGGTGCGCAAGATTGGCAATGGCTCCCTGGCCGCCCACTGACATCACACCAAAGACAATGAGGCCGAAGATAAGGTACTTCGCTTTGATGGGGAGAAGGAAGTAAATGAAGATATACCGGTCCGGAAACATCATCGCAAACGCGACGAGCACACCATAGACAGCTCCCGAAGCGCCGATCGTCGGGATCCCCTGGCCGAGAGGAGTGACGACTGAAGACGGCTCAAGGATTGGAGCGAGAAGAAGTTGCGCAATCCCGGCGATGATCCCACACACCAGGTAGAAGGTCAGAAATCGTTTCGAACCCCACACGTGTTCGACTTCCATCCCGAACATCCATAACCCGAAGACCATGTTATAGAGGATATGCATGAAATCGAAATGCATAAACTGATAGGTGATCAGCTGCCATGGATAGAACCCATGATCGAGGGGCATGAGACCAAAGTAAGTATTAAAGAAATACTCCAGCGGAACCCCACCGAGCATGAACATCCTGCCGCCAACACCGAAAAGGAGATATACCGCGGCGTTGGTGATCAGAAGCCATTTGATGACCGGCGGAAAGAACTGGAACCCGCCGAACATCGACGGACGGTAGTAATTCCCTTGACCAGGGTATGGTGACATATCTTCCTGCGTTTCAATGGATTTGAAAAATGCGATCAACCCTTGGGCTGATTCTGAAACAAATGAGTGTGAGAAGGAGGATGCACCCTCCCCCCACACTCATGCGAAAATGTTGAAGCCGTCGGTTTTCAGTCAAGCTTTGTCGTTCAGTGCCGCCACTCCCGGCAGTATTTTCCCTTCAAGAAACTCCAGAGAAGCACCTCCGCCAGTTGAAACGTGGGAGACCTGTTTTTCCAGACCGGCCTTTGCTATCGCAGAAGCCGAATCACCGCCCCCGACGATCGTCACAGCACCCGCTTTGGTTGCATCAGCCATCGCCTGTGCTATGGCGTTTGTCCCTTTAGCGAAATTCGACATTTCGAAGACGCCCATCGGACCATTCCAAACAACCGTCTTCGCCTTCTTGACCTCTTCAGAGAAGAGTTTGATCGTCTCCGGACCGATGTCCACGCCAGCCCAGTCTGCCGGAATAGCATTGACCGGCACAACCTTCGTGGCTGCCGCATTGTCGAATTTGTCGGCGACAAGTGTATCGACCGGAAGAAGGAGCTTCACGTTATTTGCCTTAGCATCGGCGAGAAGCTTTTTCGCAAGCTCGATCTTATCTTCTTCTAACAATGATTTACCGATTTCCATTCCCTGAGCTTTGTAGAAAGTGTACATCATGCCGCCTCCGATGAGAAGTGCGTCGACTTTACCCATCAGGTTCTGGATAACATCGATTTTCCCGGAGATTTTCGCCCCGCCGAGAACAGCAACATAAGGCTTTGTCGGGTGTTCGATGGCTTTGCTCAGGTAGTCAAGTTCCTTTTCCATCAGGAATCCCGCCACTGACGGAAGGAAATGGGCAACGGTTTCTGTCGAAGCGTGAGCACGATGCGCACTGCCAAACGCATCATTCACAAACACATCTCCGTAGGACGCGAGCTCCTTCGCCATTCCTTCGCGATCGGCTGCCTCCTTCGATGTCTCTGCTTTGTGAAACCTCGTGTTCTCAAGCATCAAGACTTCCCCATCCTTGAGGCCATCGACGACAGCCTTGGTCTCAGGACCGATCGCCGCCGGAGCCAGCTTGACGGGACGTCCAAGCAGCTCGGACAAATGCTCGACGATGGGTTTCATCTTGTGCTTGCCTTCGATGTACTTCGCCTCGTCAAACGGCTTTCCATCCTTCTCAGCTTTCTCTTTCGCCTTCTGGGCATCTTTCTTCGGATCGCCGAGATGCGACATGAGCACCAGTGACTTTGCCCCATGTTCTAAAACGTACTGAATCGTAGGCAATGCCGCACGCATGCGGATGTCGTCCTGGATGACAGCGTTCTTCAACGGAACGTTGAAATCCACCCGCATCAACACACGCTTTCCCTTGAAGTCTATATCACGCACAGTTTTCTTGTTCATCGTCAACCTCGCTTTCGTATAGTGGGCATTGATGGCTTAGAGCTTGGAGGCCATCAGATTTGCGAGGTCCGCGGTGCGGACAGAATATCCCCACTCATTATCATACCACGTCACGACCTTGATGAAGTCGTTCTTTTCCTTGCCGAGGACGGAGGTAAACGGCAGATCCACAGACGAGCTGTGAGGATCGCCTTTGTAATCGATGCTTACCAACGGCTCATCGACCGCAGCGAGAATACCTTTCATCGGTCCGGCCGCCGCATCTCGGAATGCCTGACGCAGTTCATCAGTCGTGCAGGCCGTGCCGATATTGGCCGTGAAATCAACGACGGAGACTGTGGAGGTCGGGACGCGGAGGGCATAACCGTCAAACTTTCCCTTCAGATCCGGAATGACGAGAGCGATTGCCTTTGCGGCGCCCGTTGTTGTCGGAATAATGCTCATGGCTGCTGCACGTGCCCGCCGCAGATCGCTGTGCGGAAGGTCAAGGATCTTCTGGTCGTTTGTGTAAGCATGGACTGTCGTCATGAATGCGCGGATGATCTTGAACTTGTCATGTACTACTTTTGCCGCCGGTGCGAGGCAATTGGTTGTGCAGGACGCGTTCGACACGACATGATGGTTCGCAGGATCATACATCGCGTCGTTCACTCCCATGACGATCGTCAGGTCTTCACCTTCGGCCGGAGCTGTGATGATGACCTTTTTTGCGCCGCCTTTGGTGATGTGGTTTTCTGCACCCTTGACGGTCTTTCCCTTTTTGTTGACGCCATCTTTCTTGATGGTGAACAATC
>JBGPAN010000022.1:0-18711 GCA_041480785.1 Bacteroidota bacterium
CAATCTCTTCTGACGTAGCTTTGAGATGCAAAAGACCACTCTCCAGCACCGGGAACGAAAAAGCAGATACGAAGGGATACAGTATGGCGATTGTTCTCCAGGGATCAGGTCTCACCATTGAACAGCTTGTCCGAATTGCTCGATTCGGCGAAACTGTCGAACTCCATCCGGACGCACTCGAAAGAATCAAAACCTGCCGTGCGATGCTCGAACGGAAGCTCCAGGCCCGCGAGATTATGTATGGTACGAACACCGGCATCGGAGAGTTTTCCGAAATCGTCCTGACAGATGACCAGGTGAAGCAATTCCAGAGGTTTCTCATTTACAATCATGCCGCAGGTATTGGTGATCCCGCGCCTATCGAATATGTCCGTGGGGCGATGGCGAGCAGAATCAATGTTCATGCCCGTGGGAGATCAGGCTGCCGTCCGGAAATAACGCAGACGCTGGTCGCAATGCTTAACAAGGGAGTGACCCCTGTTGTGTGCCAGAGAGGTTCTGTCGGAGCGTGCGGAGACCTGGCGCCGATGTCTCAGATTGCACTGCTGATGCTGGGTGAGGGAGAAGCGTACTATCGGGGTGAACAGCTGCCGGGCAACGTGGCTCTTGAGAGGGCCGGCATACCGGTCCCTGGCCTGCTTGCCCGCGATGGTTTGGCAACCATCAACGGTTCGAACCTCCTCACCGCAATGAGCGCAATTCATCTCTATGACATAAACCGCTGGTTGAAGCAGACGGAGATTGCCTGCTCGATGTCGCTGGAAGCGTTGTGCGCGAACCTGAAGCCGTATGATGTGAGGCTCCATGAACTGCGCGGCTTCCCTGGCGCGGTCCGTAGTGCCAACGCAATCATGAAGTGTATCAAGGGAAGCGATTTGCTATCCGGAAAAATCAAGACCAAGGTCCAGGACGCATACTCCATGCGTTCGTCCCCCCAGGTCATCGGGGCGGCGCATGACGCTGTCGCGCATGCGAAGCGGCAGGTTGAGATTGAGCTGAATGCCGTTGCAGACAATCCGATCTTTTTGCCAGAACAGAACCTGACGTTGACGGGAGCGAATTTCCAGGGAAGCCCGGTCTCTCTTCCGATGGATATGACCGGCGCGGCAGTGACGATGGTAAGCGTGCTCTCCGAGCGGCGGTTGAACAGGCTCTTGAATCCCGCGCTGAGTGTCGGATTGCCCGCGTTCCTCACAAAAGGCGCCGGCATGTTCTCCGGCCACATGTTAAGCCAGTATACAGCCGATACGCTGATTGTGGAGCAGCGCATGCTTTCTGCTCCGGCTTCCGTTGCATCGATTCCTGCGGCGGCAGATCAGGAAGATTTCGTTTCCATGGGAATGAACACAGCGATCAAGAACGGTCAAATACTTGACAATGCCTTTGGGATCCTCGGCATTGAGTTCATCGCCGCGGCACAGGCGCTCGACTTCCGTGAATTCACTGCGGGCGTCGGTGTGCGCAAGGCCAGGGAAGTCGTGCGAAAACATATTGCGCATCTGGATGAGGATCGCCCGCTCTATCCGGATCATACAAAGATGAAAGAGGTTGTGAAATCGTGCGAGATTCTCGAGGAAGTTGAGAAGGAGGTTGGGTCTCTGGAATAGTCTCATCAGCAGGATGTGGAGAAAAGTCCATTACTCTACGCCATCCGATGAATCGGACGGCTGGATTTTCACAAAAACCCGAAGGGTTTGGCTGTCGAAAAGGCGTCCCCGCCAGCCCAACTTTGCTTCATGAAGGCGGGCTGGGACTTCCAGTCGATGCCACCGTTCTCAGACACCTCTCAGCGCTGATCGCGGGAACATGACATCACGAGAAAGAGTCCTCACAGCTCTGAATCATCGCGAACCCGACAGCGTACCAATCGACTGCTCGGGCCATCGGTCTTCCGGTATCTCTGCCCTCCTCTATCCGAAACTGCGGCAATACTTGGGATTGCCTCCACGGCCAGTCCGCGTTTATGACATTGTTCAACAACTAGCTGTGTTAGATGATGATATACTGGATTACTTTGGCATCGACACCATCGAGTTGGGACGCGGCTTTGCCCTGCGGGATAAAGATTGGGCTCCGTGGGTTCTTCCGGATGGTACTCTTTGTGAAGTGCCGGCATGGTCAATCCCAGATCGGGAACCAAAGCGATGGGTGATCCGATCCAACAGCGGACGAGTGATTGCCCAAATGCCCGACGGCGCCCTCTATTTTGAACAGACCTACTACCCGTTCTTCGAGAGGGACGATCTCGATGCGATTCCACAGGCGCAGGCTGAAAGCATGTGGACGGCGATCGCGTCACCCCCGGGCCCGCTCGTCCAGGGGGCTGGAGGAGATGATGTTTTTCGTGAGGGAGCCAGGCGTCTTCGCGAACAATCTACGCGGGCAATTCTCGGCTTGTTCGGCGGGAATCTCCTGGAGATGGGACAGTTCTTGTACCGAAATGACGGTTTTCTCCTCCTGCTGGCTGAGAACCCGGATCAAGCCCATGCATTTCTCGATCGCATTGTCGAAGCCCATCTGAAGAATCTTGAGCACTTCCTCGGTATCGTAGGCCCGTTCATTGACATCATTGTTTTCGGCGATGACCTTGGCATGCAGAGCGGTCCGCAGATTTCCCCAGCAATGTATCGCGAGTTCTTCAAGCCACGGCATAGACTCATGTGGAGTCGGGCGAAGCAGCTCGCAAACGTCAAAGTTATGCTGCACTGCTGCGGGGGAGTGAGGGAACTCCTCCCCGATCTCATCGACGCCGGGCTGGATGCCATCAATCCTGTACAGATAAGTTGTAGCGGCATGGATGTCAATAGCCTGAAGGCAGAATTTGGGAAGGAGATGGTCTTCTGGGGCGGTGGATGCGACACTCAGCGAATATTGCCTCAGGGCACCCCGGAGGAAATTCAGCGCCATGTTCGTCACCAGGTTGATATCCTCAAACGCGGCGGCGGGTTTGTTTTCCAGCAGGTCCATAACGTCCTCGCTGACGCTCCCCCTGAGAACGTCGCTGCAATGTTCGAAGCGGTGAATTCGTGAAGAAGGTCACTTTGTTCGAAACCTGATCGACGTTGAAGGTGACCTTGAACCAATCCAAAACGAACATCGGTTGTCTTGCCTTTCAATCGATTCTGCAGTAGCTTCGAAATACACTTTTTCGCTACCGTGATTCAGGCGCTTCAAATCTGGATTCTCTTTCCTTGTTCCCGTCGGCGGAGGAAGCCATGATCGGCACCACCGTTTCCCATTACAGAATTCTCGAGAAGTTGGGCGAAGGGGGGATGGGCGTTGTGTACAAAGCTGAAGACTCCAAGCTCAAACGCACCGTCGCACTGAAATTCCTCCCACGTGGCCTCGAAGCTCAGGAGCCTGAGCGGGCCCGTTTCCTCCAGGAAGCACAAGCCGCTTCAGCACTCAACCATCCTAACGTTTGCACGATCTACGACATCTCAGAGTATCAGAATCAGCAATACATCGTGATGGAATACGTGGATGGTGTGACATTGCGTGACAAAATTGCCGAACGCAGCCTGCAGATGGCGGACTGCATCGCCTATGCGATCCAGATCGGCGAAGCGCTCAAAGAAGCGCACAGCAAGGGAATTGTTCATCGTGATATCAAGGCCGAGAATATCATGGTGAATACGAAGAAACAAGTGAAGGTGATGGACTTCGGCCTTGCGAAGCTGAAGGGATCATCGAAGCTGACGAAAACGTCGAGCACCGTCGGGACGTTGGCCTACATGGCCCCCGAGCAAATCGAAGGCGGCGAGGTTGATGCTCGAAGTGACATTTTCTCCTTCGGTGTTGTGCTATACGAGATGCTCACAGGGCACATGCCATTCCGCGGCGAGCACGAAGCCGCGATGGTGTACTCAATCGTGAACGAGGAACCGACGCCCATACACAAGTATTTGCCGGATGCATCTTCGGAGCTGGTGCATATTCTGGATCGGGCATTGGAAAAGGACCCGGAAGACCGCTACCAGACCGTTCACGACATGGTGATCGACATTCGCAGACTGAAGAAGCAAACAAGCAGAGTTTCTCTCGTGGTGTCCGCTTCAGAATCTTCCGGCAGAATATTTGAATCAATCCAAGAATCGGCTGAAAGCAAACCTCGCCGATCGAAGAGGACTCTGGCTGCGGTTGTGGTGAGCGCAGTCGTAGTTGTCTGCGCAGTCATTGTCTTTATCCTGCTGCCGCGTGGACCAAGAATCAATCCCGACATGACATCCCGCGTTGTGGAGCTCCCTTTTCGCAGTGTCATGTATGCCGGTGTGTCACGTGACGCGAATTGGATCGTCTTCCCGGCAAGGGATGACCGAGGGAAATTCGATGTCTACATGATGAACTTGTCGGGAGGAGAACCGCGACGAGTCACGAATGATTCCTCCTCCGACATGTTCGGTGTCTCTCTGTCTCCGGATGGTAGTACGATCTTGTACGGACGACGCAATGAGAAACAGAACAACCGAGAGATCATCAGTGCATCGACTCAAGGTGGAGCAGGGAGGGTTGTGATCGCTAACGCACTTATGGCGGACTGGATGCCACACGGCCAGCGTATATGGTTCTTTGCGATAAATCTAGTAAGGCGTGACATAGTTACCCATGAGTTGTGGACTTCGCAGCCCGATGGAACGGATCGGCAGTTGGCCATTGTGGACACTCTCGTATCTAGACCCAATCTTCGTTATTCGCTTAGTTGGTCGCCTGATGAGAAGTATTTTGCATGGACGAGGAACTTCCCGGATGGACACACAGAGGTCATTATTCGCGATCGCGAGAGCGGCAGCGAAAGACAACTCACGTCTGATGGCAAGAGGGTTGATGATGTTCTGTGGACACCCAATAACTTTATCATATACTCTTCTAACAAGACAGGGAATTTCGACCTTTGGATCGTTTCAGCTTCAGGAGGCGACCCGGTGCAATTGACCCGAGGGATCCGCTTTGCTTCGCCGATTGGTATTTCTGATGACAGTAAGAGGCTAGTCTACGCGGAGCAACACGACATCGGTCATATCAAGATTGCCAATCTCGATGATGGTTTGACACGCCAACTAACGGTTGAAGATCGTGGTCGTGGTATGCCATCGATATCTGCAAGCGGGAAATATGTCGCATTTGCGGCAAGGGAGGGTGATGAGGCGAGCATGACGTCGAACATATACGTCATAGATCGGGAGGGGAAGAACACACGGCAGCTCACCAGTGGCCCAGAATACAAATTGAATGCGGCCTGGTCCTCCGACGAAAAATGGATTACATATTCTGCGCGTGCTACGAATGAACCTTTGGACTCCGCTCGCGTTTACCTCATTCAGGCGGACAACCCGGGTCAGCCGAGATCGATAGGAAGAGGGACCTCGAGTTATTGGATCGATGAAATACAATTCGTCATTTGGAGATCGCCGAATTCATACATAGGATCGCTCGATCGCAATGCAAATGAGAAGTTCTTCGAAGATTCAGCCAGGGCTTATCCGATTCTGAATGGAAGCCACATTGCGTACTGGGATTATCGCAAAGGATATGAGGGATTCTGGATTGTAGGAACAGCCCAGTACCAGTCATCAGGTATCAAGGGTGCTAGGATGTTACACAAAGGGATTCAGCCCACGCATCGTTTTGTGAATGATGGGAAATATATGTACTACGTGGAAGCGAGTACGGGGACACTTCATCGAATATCACTGCCTGAGGGGAAAGACGAACCTGTGTGGACGAAACTACCGAACATGATATATGGCTGGGATGTGCGGAAAGACGGAAAGGAGATTGTTTTTAGTGACGCTTATAGAAAGAGAAGGTTTGCAGTCATTGACAACCTGTTCAAATAAGGTGTGCGATTCCACTTTGGGCGGTGGCTGTGCAACCGGCCCCATCCTTCTAATATTTCCCTCCAGCAATCGTCATTAAGTTATCATGAGCATCCCACGCTCAATTAAGAAGGAAAATGACTATGCAGCGCAACATTCCCGTCCTCACCGTCTGCGAAAAAACCCTTGCACAGGCTTACGAAAAAGCGCTGATTCAGCTTTACATGAATGGAGTGCGGTTCAAGACACAATATGACAAACCGAGCGACCCCCTCAGCCTTGACTCCACAATGGATATTACCATTCTCGAGCCGCTCTCTGACCCGATGATTCACAAAGCTTTTCCGGGTGGAATAGATGACTTGAAGGAATACACGATGGAGCTTATGGGTGCCAAGGATCATTGGGTCAAGAATATGAATGATGCCAATGACACTCGATGGGAATATACCTACCACGGACGCCTGGCTGCGTATGGGGCCTGGAAAGAACTCATCGGCGGGAAATCTGCGCAGGCCGGATTCTTTTGCATCAATCAAATCGATGTAGTGATCGAGAAGCTGGCGAAGCAGCCATTCACGCGTCAGGCGCAAATGATTACATGGATGCCGAATATCGACATTTCGTGCTACGATCCTCCGTGCTTGCAGTCGCTCTGGTACAGAGTGTTGGAGGACGAGGAGGGCGTTTGGTGGCTCAACTGCAACGTCCGATTTCGCAGCAATGACGCGTGGGGGGCAAACTTCATGAACATGTTCGGCTTCACCCTGTTCAACAAGGAGACCATCGCAGCCGGTTTGGCGGCAAGTACCGGGAAAAAGGTCGAGCTGGGGAGATTGAACTGGCACGCCGACTCCTACCACATCTACGGGAAAGATATCGACAGCGCGCGGAGGCTGTTGTTTGACAGGGTTGACACCATGAGCTTTGAAGACCGCGTGTACAATTTTCAGGATGAATTCATCCAGGAAATGTACAATGGCGCCGAAGCTGGCATTCGCGAGAAAATCAGGAACTACGATGCGAACCATTGAGCATGGCGTTGCTCAAACGCGGGAGCGAGAAATCTCAACCCAGCAACTCGTTCCCACGCTCTTAGATTGTGTGAAAACTCTGTTGAGCAAGCCAGTATGTCATGAGTGACCGAAGCAAAACTCTGTTTCCGCGCGAAAAACGCGATCAAAGGTTTTAGCGACAGTCATTGAGGCAGGTAAGTATTGCTTTTTACACAGTCTGTCTGCGTGGGAATGAGATGCGCGTTCCCGCTATTATCCCGAGTCAAGGAATGAATCGAGAATCTGAAAATCCAAAGGGCCTGAGTCCGTCGCCGACTTTTCATAAGATCTCGAGGCGGGAGCGGACTTTTGCAGCTTTGAAGTATCCGAACTATCGCCTTTGGTTTCAGGGGCAGGTCGTATCATTGCTTGGCACGTGGATGCAGACGACAGCTCAAGGCTATTTGATCTACGAATTAACGCGCTCCCCGGCCTACCTCGGCTATGTCGGATTTGCCGCTGGTGTCCCCACGTGGCTCCTTACATTGTATGGCGGTGTTGTCGCAGATCGTGTCTCTCGGCGTGCTTTGATGGTTGTGACTCAATCGGCGATGATGATCTTCGCTTTCATCCTCGCCGCACTGACGTTCCTGCACATCGTTCAACCGTGGCATGTCCTCGTACTCTCTTTCCTTCTGGGGGTTGCCAATTCCTTTGATGCTCCCGCCCGACAGGCATTTGTTGGAGAAATGGTCAATCGGGAAGATCTCACCAATGCGATTGCCCTGAACGCGACCATGTTTCACACGGCCACGGCGATCGGACCCGCGGTGGCAGGCATCACGTATGCGCTGTTCGGGCCTGGGTGGTGTTTCACGATCAACGGCATCTCGTTCATCGCTGTCATCGTCGCGCTCAAAATGATGAAACTGAAACCGCATGTCCGGTCTTCAGGCGCTGGTTCGGGGTTCAGTCAATTCAAGGAAGGGATACTCTACGTTGTCCGGCACGATGTTGTCCGAGTCGTGATAGGAATTATTGCTGTGAACAGCATGTTCACCCTCTCTCTCAATACGCTGGTTCCGGCGTGGTCAGTATCGGTGCTAGGCGGCGACGCAACGACCAACGGATTTCTGTACTCGGCCAGAGGTGTGGGGTCGCTCATTGGTGCACTCACGATCGCTACGCTTGGCCGCATATCCTACAGAGGGAAGCTCGTGACGTTCGGTTCATTTATTACCCCCCTCCTTCTTATGACATTTGCGGCATTCCACTGGTTGCCGGCCTCTCTTCTCATTCTCGGCGGCATTGGAGTAGGCACGATCATGATCATGAACCTCGCCAACGCTCTGGTCCAAACGTCGACGCCTGAGAACTTGCGCGGAAGAGTAATGGGGGCCTACACGTGGATCTTTTTCGGCTTCATGCCTGTTGGATCATTATGGACGGGCGAGATAGCAGCAAGGGTTGGTCTTTCCGAGGCTGTCCTCATCAATGGAAGCCTAGCGCTCTTGGCCGCAGTGGTTGTATGGGTCTTCTTCCCGCATCTCCGACGACAATGACATTGTGACGATACTGAATGAACACGCTACGGCGAAGTAGGTGAGCAACAACAAGACCATTATTATCTAAATTGTGAGGCGGTACTTTCTTTCGCCATCGACGAGTCTGCACGGAAAGGATCTACGCGATGCGGTGGATGATCTTCATCGTTTCGATGCTTCTCTTGGAGCTCTCCGCTTGCGATTTTCACCGCTCTCGGGAGGGATCATCGACACATGATTCGACAACACACAGCAACTCTGGAGCTATTATGCAAGACACGCTGAAACTGCCCTATGTCAGGAAAGTGGGCCAACGGGGAAACATCACTATTTGGGTCGTCGATGGCACGTATGTGCGAACGCACATCGACGAAGAATTCACGAACTACGCCCAGCACTACGCGTTCAAGTTCATTCCAGAGAAAGAATTCTGGCTGGATCAGGAGGCAACAGAAGATGAGCAGCAATTCTTCATCGATCACCTCCTGGTTGAATATGAATTGATGAAGAAGGGAGTGCCATACGACACTGCGCTCGAGGCTGCCGACAAGAAGGAACGATCAGAGCGTGAAAAATCCGGGGACATCGAGAAGGTCAAAGCCGGGCGCAGCCTCGCAGATCCTTCAAAAGTTCACATCAAGCTCTGGAAAACGCTCGAGTCGGGGGTCAAAGTCTGGATCGTCGATGGCCGGCTCGTAAGAAGTGTGTTTGATATTGATTTTACAGAGGGGGGGCACGACCACGTCTACGAGTTCGTACCTCACGATGAAGTGTGGATCGACAATGACCTCGAGGAGATCGAGCGGCCCTACGTCCTGCTGCACGAGCTCCATGAGAGAAACCTGATGGCAAAGGGATGGCCGTACAGTAAGGCTCACGACGATTCGAGCAGGATCGAATACTATTGCCGGCATCATCCCGATCGACTGCATGAGTCTCTCGCTGCTGAGGGGTGGGAATAGAGGCTGTACCTTCTTCAATTCGCACACTCCTCAGATCGCGCGGGATGAAATACCTTTCAGACATCTCCGTTCTGACGAACGAAAGTTGTCTGGAGGGGTTGCCTTTCTGCAAAAACTCTGGTAGTTTCGCACCACAGATCGCTACCGCACCGGAACATTCGACGCCAACTCCAACCCCTTGACCTGGACCCAATCCTACACCCCAATCTTTGACAATCTTTTTGCTTCAGCGCTCATTGCAGCCCTGCCTCTCGTTGTTCTGCTCGGGCTGCTTGGATGGTTTCGCTTCAAGGCCCACCACGCCGCACTTCTCGGCCTTCTGACGGCCCTCGCCGTTGCCATTCTTCTCTATCAAATGCCACCGATGTTGGGCATGATGAGTGTCGTCTATGGTGCTGCGTACGGATTGTTTCCTATTGGCTGGATCGTCGTCTGCGCGATCTTCGTCTACGACATCACCGTCGCTACCGGAACATTTGAAGTCGTCAAAGAATCGATTGCCGGATTGGCGGATGATCGCCGCATACAAGTTCTTCTTGTCGCATTTTGTTTCGGTGCATTCATCGAGGGAGCAGCCGGATTCGGGACGCCCGTGGCGATGTCGGCCGCGATGCTGATCGGACTCGGATTCCGGCCTTTGCAGGCTGCTGGACTGTCCCTCATCGGGAACACTGCACCAGTTGCTTTCGGTGCACTTGGCACACCGATCATTGCTTTAGCAGGCGTTACCGGTCTGCCCCTTCTGCAGTTGAGCGCTATGGTTGGACGCCAGCTTCCCATATTCTCTCTCCTCGTTCCATTCTGGGTCGTGTGGGCAATGGCGGGTTTGAAAGCTACTCTCGAAGTTTGGCCGGCGTGTCTTGTCGCAGGACTGGGTTTTGCATCCACGCAGTTTCTCGTGAGCAACTACCACGGTCCATGGGTCGTCGACATAGCGAGTTCAATCGTCTCGATGGCAGCACTTGTTCTGCTTCTGCGCTTTTGGCATCCGCGGACTGTGTGGCGATTCGATACCGAAGGAATCCAGATAGCAGAAAGACACCGGCATACGCGCCGTGAGCTGTGGAATGCGTGGACGCCCTGGATCCTGCTCTCGCTTCTCGTCTTCATCTGGGGCTTGCCCGAGGTGAAGGCATTCTTGGATGGGATCGGAAGCTTCACATCTCTGAAGGTTCACGTTCCAGTTCTTGATCGAGCGGTGTTCAGAAACGTTCCAATCGTTCCCACGCCGAAGGCAGAAGACGCTGTGTTCGTATTCAATTGGCTCTCGGCTACGGGAACAAGCCTGCTCGTCGCTGGAATTCTCAGCGGACTTTTCCTTCGTCTCTCTCTGCTGAAACTCGTTCAGATATTCTGGGGAACAATGAAGCGGATCAGCGTCTCGTTGCTCACGATCGGAGCAATGCTGGGTCTCGGCTTCACTATCCGTTATGGCGGACTGGATGCCACCCTCGGGCTGGCATTTGCCGCAACAGGTTCTCTTTTTCCGTTTTTCTCCCCTCTGCTCGGATGGCTGGGTGTTGCTCTCACCGGAAGCGACACATCCTCGAATGTGTTGTTCGGAAACCTGCAGCAGATTACGGCACAGGCTGTGGGGATTTCCCCGATCCTCGCATCGGCTGCCAACAGCTCGGGCGGTGTCATGGGCAAGATGATCAATGCGCAGAGCATCGTTGTTGCAGGCGCGGCTACTGATCAACAGGGGAACGAGGGTTCGATTTTGCGATACGTTTTCTGGCACAGCTTGGTTCTTGCCTGTCTCGTCGGAATTCTTGTGATGGTTCAGGCGTACATTCTTCCGATGATCTGAGAAAAACGCTCGAGATCATCGGTTTATCGTTCATGAATTTGATTGACCGGGAGGTTTCCATGAAACGAATGATGTGCATCATCCTCGCGATTTGTTTTGCTGGAGTAACGTTCACCGTTGCCCAAGAGACAAAACCTGTCCAGCTACCGGCGCCGCAAACCGACATCGGAAAGCCGTTAATGCAAACGCTCAAGCTGCGTCAGACAGCGCGAACGTTTGACACGAGAACATTGCCGATGCAGGAGCTTTCGAATCTTCTTTGGGCAGCGTTTGGCATCAATCGCCCGGAATCGGGTAAACGCACCGCCCCCTCAGCGATGAATTGGCAGGAGATTGATGTCTACGTGGCAATGCCTGAAGCGCTTTATCTGTACGACGCGAAATCGAACAGCCTGAAGCCTGTTCTCTCCACAGACCTGCGTGAAGCTACCGGCAAGCAACCGTTCGTCAAGGACGCACCGCTAAATCTCATCTACGTGGCGGATGCGACAAAAATGAAGAATGCGAGCGAGCAGGATCAAATGTTCTATAGTGCTGCCGACGTGGGTTTCATTGCGCAAAATGTCTATCTCTATTGCGCATCACAGGGATTGGCGGCAGTAATGCGGGGCTTGGTGGATCGGCAGGCGCTCGCAAAGGCGATGAACCTGCGCCCGGAGCAAAGAGTCATGTTTGCACAGACTGTGGGATATCCAAAATAGAAAGTCGGGTGAGAAGTCCGACTTCTGACTTGAGTAAACGGGTAAGAAGTTGGACTTCTTCCAAAAAAAGAAAGGACCCGTAGAATGCATCTACAGCTCATAGACTGGGTCATCGTTGCGGTGTCGTTGATCGTTTGTTTCTTCCCGGCGCTGTTCTTCGGGAGAAGGGCTGGCAAGAGCACATCAGAGTTCTTCGTCTCCGGTAGAGCGGTTCCCTGGTGGCTGGCGGGCCTTTCGATGGTTGCCACAACGTTCAGCAGCGACACACCGAACCTCGTGACCGACATCGTTCGCCGCAATGGCGTCGCGGGAAACTGGGTCTGGTGGGCGTTCGTCCTCACTGGAGTTGCCACGGTGTTCTTCTATGCGCGGCTTTGGCGACGATCCGGCGTGATGACTGATCTCGAATTCTATGAGATACGCTATTCCGGAAAAGCAGCGAGCTTCGTTCGCGGTTTTCGATCGGTCTATTTGGGACTGTTCTTCAATTGCATGATCATGGCGACCGTGAACCTGGCGGCGTGCAAGATTGCAGGAATCCTCTTTGGCCTTGAGCGCTGGCAAACCCTTGCTGCTGTTGGCCTTCTGAATGTCGTCTTCGCAACGCATTCCGGGCTCTGGGGTGTGCTCGTCATCGACATGGTGCAGTTTTTTATCAAGATGACTGCCGTGATCGCAGCGGCGTACTTCGCCGTCACTCTGCCCCAAATTGGCGGCTTGAGCGGATTGGTTGAGAAGTTGTCTGCCATCAAAGGCCCTGGCGGCCTGAACTACTTGAACATCCTCCCTGATTTCACCAACAATTGGGACATGGCTGTGGCAGTGTTTGTCATGCCGATCGCTGTACAATGGTGGGCGGTGTGGTATCCGGGTGCTGAGCCGGGTGGTGGCAGCTATATCGCCCAACGGATGTTGGCGTCAAAATCCGAAAAGGATGCTCTCGGTGCGGTTCTGTTTTTCAATATCGCTCACTATGTTCTTCGTCCGTGGCCGTGGATCATCACAGGCCTTTGCTCAATCATCATATATCCGCAGCTTTCTGACATACAGGCGGCGTTCCCGAATCTCGATCCGAATCTGCTTGGCCACGATATCGCCTTCCCCGCGATGCTGAAGTTCTTGCCTGTTGGATACATCGGTCTGATGGTCGGTGGACTCATCGCTGCCAATTCATCCACGATCCTCACGCATCTTAACTGGGGTGCATCGTATCTTGTTCATGATTTCTACCGACGCTTCATCCGCAAGGATGCATCGGAAAAGCATTACGTGCTGGCAGGAAGGATTGGCACGGTGATCCTGTTCGTTTGTGCTTCGAGTCTGGTCTTTGTTCTGGACACAGCAAAGGATGCATTCGATGTGATCCTGCAAGTCGGTGCAGGTACGGGACTATTGTACTTGGTGCGATGGTTCTGGTGGCGGGTCAATGCGTGGTGCGAAGTTGTAGCGATGATCAGCTCATTTACAGTGTCGATTGTGATACTGATCCTGGCGAAGAACGATATTCACATGAGCACACATGTCGCCCTTCTCATGACGATTGCTTTTACGACGGTGTGCTGGATACTGACAGCGTTCTTGGGGCCCGAGACAGACCGGAAAACTCTTGTCGAGTTCTACAAGAGAGCACGTCCGTTTGGTCCGGGGTGGAACAGCATTCGCGAGGAAGCCGGCATTTCGGAACAAGAAGCGAAAGCGACAGGCCAAAATATCCCGATGGCACTGCTCGGCTGGGTGGCAGGCTGCACGACAATCTGGTCATCGTTGTTCACTGTCGGAAACTTTCTCTATGGCCGAATGACGTACGCACTCATCCTTTTCGGGATCTTCGTCGTGAGTGGCACAGCCCTGATCTATGTCATGAATAAGCTCTGGACCAAAGACCCCGTTAGCCAATCCTCATAGAAAGGTAACTCATGAGCCACTTGTTGCTCAATGAGTATCAAAAACCGACCCGCAAGCATTTTGAGATTCTTTTCATGAGCTGGGCGGGGTGGGTTTTCGATTTCTACGATCTGATCCTTTTCACTTTCCTTCTCATCCCTATCGGGAAAGAACTCCACCTTTCAAACGTCGAGCTCTCCTATGTATTGGGTTCGTCGCTCGCGGCAACTGCACTGGGGGGTGTCCTGTTCGGAATCCTCTCAGATCGTTATGGCAGAAAATCTGTCCTCCAATGGACGATCCTTACGTACAGTGTTGGGACGTTCTTCAGCGGCTTCTCGGCAAACCTCGAAATGCTCGTCCTCTTTCGAATCGTCACCGGACTCGGTGTCGGCGGGGAGTGGGCAACCGGACAAACCTATGTTGGCGAGACGTTTCCTGCTCATGTTCGCGGTCGCTATGGCGCTATGATGCAAACGGGAGCACCGTTTGGAATCGTTCTTGCGTCCTTGGTCGGCGGTTTCCTCGCGCCTACCATCGGGTGGAAGGCGTGTTTCTTTGTTTCGATTCTCCCGGCATTGCTTGTTGTCTACATCAGGCGAAGACTGCCCGAGTCTGATGTCTGGCTGGAGCGCCAGAGAGTGGCATTAGGAGAATCGGTTGAATCGACACGGTCGTTCTCTGCGTTTTTTGGCAAGTTCCTCTCCCTCTTCTCGCATGACTATCGAAGGCTCTTCCTTCAATCTCTGGTCCTCGCAATCTTTGATATGTCCGCCTACTGGTTCACGTACTCCTGGCTTCCGGGATACTTGCATCAACAGCGCGAATTCTCGCTTGTCAAGTCCGCACTCTGGATGCTTGTAACGCAGGCAGGGGGTGTGCTCGGCTATTTGTCCTTCGGATATGTCGCCGACCGGTTTGGCAGGAGGCCCGCTTACTCCGTCTATTCGGTCATCATGGCGCTCGGACTTGTGATGATCACGCTTCTCTGGGAGAGCATTGTCATCTATCCGGTCATCATCCTGAGCTGCATGTTTCTGGTGGGATTTGGGACGGGAATGTTCAGCGGATATGGACCGCTGTTCGCCGAACTCTTTCCAACCGACATCCGCAACACGGCGATGGGCTCCGCGTTCAATCTGGCCCGCGGCATCCAGTTCTTCACTCCGGTCATCATCGCTTCCATTGCTGGTCGCTACGGACTCGGTGGTGGAATCTCGCTCGCAGCGCTTTTTGCTTTGCTGACAGGGGCCTGGATATGGACGTTTCCCGAAACGAAAGGGCGAAAGATCGTCATCTGATTTCTCTGGCCTGCAGATGTATCGGTCTGCGCTCTCCGGCAAGAATCCTGGCTCTTTGTTGTCTAATGGTACAAGACGAAATGCGAAACGTTGACACGAATAGCGGCAAAACTCCCTTGACAGAGACTTCTGATCAGTCTGCCCGGATTGCGCAACCTCCGGATGGCGGGAATGTGCCCACGTTCGAAGAGATCTATCACGAATATGCTGAGCGTACGCTGAACCTGCTCTACAGATTCACATCTCGAGAACAAGTCGCCCAAGACCTTCTCCAGGATGTTTTCATCAAAGTCTATGAGAACATGGACTCGTTTGAGAGACGTTCCCAGATCTATACCTGGATCTACCGGATTGCCGTCAACCACGCAATCAACTATGTGAGACGAGAACGTCGGACTCTTTGGTTCAACCTCCTGGATGTAACTGTCGGCGATCTGCTGAAGCGGGAAAAAGTCGAAATTTCGGGGCTTGGAGGGGGAGATGTTCTCAGGCCGGATGAGCTTCTGGAGCGGTCCGAGGCCGAACAGCTTGTTCAGCGCGCTGTGGATTCCCTTCCAATCAAATACAGGGTTCCCTTCGTCCTTTTCAAAGATGAGCACCTGAGCTACAACGAAATCTCCGATGTGCTCGATCTTAGCCTGAGTGCGGTGGAATCCAGACTCCATCGAGCCCGCAAAATACTCATAAAGAAGCTATCTCCTTTGCTCAAATAGTGTTCGGGGATTCTGCAAGTTTCATCGAAACGCTTTGTCTAAATCTCTGAAAGGTCAATCAAGTGAAACAGCATTCTGACATACGCTCCCTCTTTCTGCCCTGGGTCGAGCAAAAGCTCAATCAGCAGTTGGCGCGGGAGGTCGAGGAGCATCTCAGAGGGTGCGATTCCTGCAGAAATTATTTCGAAACCATGTCTGCCGCATTGCTCCCGGGGGCATCGTCGCATGGTGGATTGGTGCCTGATCCGTATGTGCCCACCCGTATCCGTGCCCGTGCGAAAGAGTCCGCATCAGTTTCGTCATCAGGCAAAGATGTTGTCGTTCGCTGGTCATTGAGGACTGTGGTATTTGCCGGAGCTGTCCTCGTTGGGATTTACATGGGAGAAGAACTTTCTTACCAGCCTTCAGTCGTGACAGACCAGCGCATCATTTCCGAGTATTCGAATTATCTTGGAGAGAGCGGAATTGGAGATCGTTGGCAGACGGTCGCGCTGACGAGTGAGGTGGTGTCGAAATGAAAACGAAAGTCCTTGTCGGCATACTCTTGTTTTTGATCGTCATCAATCTCTCGACGATCGGCGTCTTTGTCTTCCATATGCTGCGGGGACCAAAGGAGGCGGAGCCCATCGCTTTTGAAGGCGGCCGGTCGCCCGGAATGATGGCTCCGGAATCACCCATGATGCGGCTTCAACCCGAAGTGCGCGAACGCATGCACAAGCTGATGATGAGCTTCCGGGAAGATACGCGAGACCTGCAACAAAAGATCTTCGTGCTCGAAGACACTACCGTAGCTCTTCTGAAGAATGATCCGCCCCCAATGGGCCGCATCAGCGACTATCTCAAGCAGATTTCGGATCTCAGACTTTTGATCAATCAAAAAGCTATTCACAATCTACTCCAGGCAAAATCTTTCCTTCCGCCGGAACAGCAGGAAATGTTCTTCCGAGCCATCATGCAGGCCCGCCCCCAGATGGGACGCTACGGAGCCGGTATGATGGGGAGGGCTCCGATGAGGGGGAGGCAAATGCCCGGACGACCTGATACTCTTGGTCCACACTAATCAAACGAGGAGAAACACTATGAAACGGATGACCGCTGTACTGTTGATACTCACGCTCTTACTGAGTGTCCTGGCTTTCGCTCAGCAAGAACCTCAGAAAGCACCAACGCCGCCGGCGGGCAAGATGGAAAAAATGAAGATGATGCAAGGCATGATGCAGAGGAAAGGCGCTCCGGGTGGAATGATGGGATTCCAGAAACTCACGGATGAACAGAAGACGAAAATGCAGGATCTTCGTCTTGGTCATCAGAAGGAAATGATTCCCCTGCGCGCCGATCTGCAGAAACTCCATGCAAGCATGAAGCTGGAAATTACTGCAGACAAATTCAATGAGAGCAAGGTGAAGTCCATCCAGGGAGAGATCTCGAAGGTGATGAACGAAATTGCTTCGAAAACGATTCTTCACCAGCGGGCAGTAAGAGATCTCCTCACCCCTGAACAGAGGAAACAATTCGACGCCCGTATTCTCGCCGGCGGTATGATGGGAAACGGTAAAGGTGCGCGCGGGGGAATGATGGGTCCGGGAAGAATGATGCAGCGAGGTGGGAGAATGGCTCCGGGCCGTGGGATGGGAATGCACCAAGGTATGCCAGGAATGGGAGGCCCAATGACGGGCGGTAACGCCATGGGTGACTGCAAATGTGAGAAAATGAACTGATCCTCCTCATCCTTCGCTGAAAAATCCCGACCGGTTATCGCCGATCGGGATTTTCTTTTTTGTCTTAGTCCTCTGGTGACATTCGTATTGCCTTTCAGCGTATACTCTAGTAGTTTTCTTCTGTCGCCTCGGGTCAGGTAGATTCTTCCAGACCCGGAAAACACTGTTGCTGTAGCAGACTACTCTCACGCGCTCTCACGATGCCTCTAAAAGCAAGCGTCGCATTCTCTCTCGTTGAACCCAAACGTCGCGCTGAATGGCGACGCTGGCTCGAGAGAAATCACTCGACTTATCCCGGAATAAAACTCATCCTTCACAAGAAAAACAGCGACAAACCGCGGATGACGTACGATGAGGCGGTCGAAGAAGCGCTCTGCTTTGGTTGGATAGACGGCAAACCGAACACGCTGGATGAAACGCGCTACATCCTCCATTTCAATCCCCGTAAACCCGGAAGCGTCTGGTCGCAGCGGAACAGAGGACGGGTCAAGCGAATGATTCAATCTGGATTGATGACCTCTGCGGGATTGTCCAAGATCAAGGCAGCGAAGAAGGATGGATCGTGGTGGAGTCTGGACAGGGTCGACGCGAAGTTCCACCGGATCTGGAAAAAGCTCTGTTGGCAAACAAGCAGGCTCATGGATACTTCAAGTCGTTCCCCAGTTCGTCCAGAAGGATCATTCTCTTCTGGATCCAAAGCGCCAAGCGCCCCGAGACGAGAGCGAAGAGGATCAAAGAGGCTGTCGCCCAGGCTGCCACAAATATCCGGGCAAACCACTATCGGCGATAGATACCCGACCCACAAATCACCAACTACCATTTAACCAGTCACCACTCACCAACCAGCCAATCACCAGCCAATGTCCATCCACTCCACGGCCTGCCCCAGGAATTGTTACAGCACCTGCAGTTTCAAAGTCCAGGTGGAGAATGGCAGGATTGTGAACATCGAGCCGCAACCTTTGAACAGGGCAACGCCGGAGGGGATCTGTCTCAAGGGACTGAGCTATTTCGAGCGTGCGCATTCCCCGGAAAGAATCCTCTATCCGCTGAAGAAATCTGCAACAGGAGGCTTCGAAAGAATATCGTGGGACGAGGCTCTGGGGACGATTTGTGAACGGCTGGAGTTCTTCAAAAACAGTTTTGGCCCCCACAGCATTCTGTTCTACGAGTCGAGCGGAATGGCGGGAATGGTCAATGATTTCAGTAGCAAATTCTGGGAGATGTTCGGAGGGGCAACTACCACGTACGGTAATCTCTGTTGGCC
>JBGPAN010000023.1:0-18282 GCA_041480785.1 Bacteroidota bacterium
CATTACGTCGATCGATGAGGTTCGCCGGGTGATACCTTTCAATTGAGAGTGGGAAAACGAGTGCCTGTAAGACAGGTTGACAACCTGTCCTACAGAGTTCTACAACTACCACGTCACGAAATCGTCGGTCGAGCAAGAGTGTTTCTGTCACTCCTCCATGATTTCGACTGCTACCAGTCATTGCGGGGAGGGGCTGTCCAAATTGTGGGTCGAAATGTTATTTCGACCTGGTTGAGATTCACGAATCGCATGAATACCACGACTTTCTGAGGTTTCTCTGTCCGTCGAGAGTACTTTTTGGACAGCCTCGGGGTGGTAAAGACCTACCCCTGCGGTTTTGAGAGATCCGTCTTGTCGGTGGAGGCGACCTTCCGAAGGTTGCGGGGGAAGAGCCATCGACTAAAGTCGACGGCTTGCAGGTAACGAAACCCCAGAGGGGTTTGGAAATAACGAGCCGTTCGTTTCAACGAATGGCGAGGATGGTGCGCAGAGAAAGCCAGTCACGGCGAGCGTCTTGTGCGAAGTGCCGCCCTGCAGTCAGTCATCACGAGCGCTTTTTGCGAAGTCCGGAGCTAAATGTCATTGCGAGCGTTCTTTGCGAAGTCCTGCTCTCGGATTCCGCTACCTAGCGGGATTCAGAGAGCGAACAATCCGTCCTACGCAGTATAGATTGTCCCGCTCTCGGATTCCGCTCACAAGCGGGATTCAAAGAGCGGAACTTCGTCGTCCCGCCAAAGGACAGCGGGACTCCTCCCAATGACTGGAAGCAAGGTGTCATTGCGAGCGTTACGAGACCGAGAGTCATCACGAGCGCGTTTTGCGAAGTGATCCATCCATGTATAGATTGTCCCGCTCCCTGTCCGTCAGGACGTCCGCCACAAAACATGGCGGACAAGAAAGTCCTGACGGCAAAGAAGCGATAGCAAAAAGAATTTGCCACTGTAGCGGAAGATTCCGCAAATATTGCGTTTCAGTTTGGGTTGAGGTAGTTTTGTATAGTAGTTCTTTCCCATCAGTCACCGTGAAGCGCCTGAGCGTCATTCCTACAACAAAAACGAAACAATGGGCGTTTGATGCCTTGCAGGGACTCAAAACGAAATACCGTTTTGCGCGAGTTATGTGCAACGCCGTGTGACAATAACGCAAATTGATGATGAATATTGAATAAGGAGTATAACGATGGCCAAATGGTTCTATTTTGCTCTTTTCGGTACGTTCGTTGGCACGTTTGCCCTGGCGCAGAATTCGGAAACAATGACCCAAAAGAAGCCGACAATCCTTCTCGTCGGCATGAAACACTTAGACGATTCCACAAAAGACATTGCGTCACCGAAGAGACAAAAAGAAGTTCAGGAAATCGTTGAGCTCTTGAAGCGATATCAGCCCACGAAGATTGGCTGTGAAAGACCCTATGGCGATGAGGAAACATTCGAGCTTTACAGACAGTACCTCAAAGGGGATTACCAGCTAAGCAAGCATGAGTCTAACCAAATAGGCTTTCGCCTGGCAAAAGAACTTCACCATAAAACAGTATACCCGATAGACTATCGGCACCATTACGGCCTTTCTTCACCGGATTTTTTTGCGCGCGCCAACAATCAAGAAGTCTTCGTACAGAGATGGCAAAAGTTCGATGACTCGTTAGGGCAACAGCTGGAACACATCCTGAAAACCTCCTCCCTTCTTGAACTTCTCCGATGGATCAATGCTGATAGTTTGGTCGGAACGGTAGATCGGGCTTTACTTAGTTCCAATGTTCACATCGGCAAAGACGCTAATTATGTGGGTACCGATGATTTGTCGGCGTGTACGATAGAAATCTCAAAATATACACGAATATAACAAGAGTCATCGATTCTCCTGATGACCGTGTTCTGGTCCTCATCGGAGCCGCGCATGTTAATTCACTTCAGTGGTTTATTACCGGATCCGGCGAGTATGATCTCGAGAAAGCAGAAAACTATTTGAAATAAGGCTAGCAAGACGGCGCTGCACATATCAAACGGCAAACTCCGAAGGTCCGAAGGTCCAAAGGACCCCCGGGGGGACTCCTTCAGAGAGTCCCTTCGGGACCGCCACCGACCAACGATCCCGACCAGAATCAAATCGGGACGGGCATGTCGGGGTAAACGCTCGAGCGCTAGTTCCAAATCGAAGTTGTCACAAACTAAGTTAGACGGGATGAAAAGATCAGGTATGACTCAGCGACCATCAAGCCTTGTGTCCACCACACCGGCGTTCAATGGGAGGGCTGCATCATGAAGGCAACTACCGGCATCGCGTTCCTGTGTCTGCTCGTTTCATTCCCTGCGTCGGGCCAGACAAAGTTCGAAAAGGCTGTTCGTCTCTACGATGACGGGAAGATTGCGCAGTCGAAGGCGCTCTTCCTCGAGGCTGTCAAAGAGGACCCGCGCAACGCCGGGGCTTGTTATTATCTCGGCATGATCAGCATAGACAGCGACTATGAGGGGGCAATAGATTACCTGGAGAAGGCGGTTGAGCTCGTCGGCACCGAGGTCAAGTACCATTTCATGCTCGGCAACGCCTACGGCGTAAAGGCGCAGCGCGCCGGGATATTCAGCAAGCTCGGTGCGGCTTCGGACTGCAAAAAGCAGTACCTCGCGGCGACAAGTCTCGATCCGAAATACACTGATGCGAGGATGAGCCTGATCGAGTTCTACCTGGAAGCGCCGGGCATAGCGGGAGGGAGCGAGGAGAAGGCGGCGGCGGAAGCCGACACGATAGAAACTTACGACCCGTACGCGGGATACCTGGCAGAGGCGAGAATTCACCAGTACCGGAAGGAGAAGGCGCAGGAGGAGGAGTGTTACCTCAAGGTGATCTCGACAGACCCGAAGAAGCCGTTTGCTTACAGGCCGCTCTGGCTCCTCTACATGAACGATAACAATGTCACGAAGGCCGACGAAGTTTTCAAGAAGGCGGCGGCGGTCGACAGTAAGTCGGGCCCTTACTACTGGGTTGGACTGTACTACATGGATAAGAACGACCTTTCGAAGGCACGCTTGATGTTCGAAGGGGCGCTCAAGAGGGATCCCGGGAACCTTCCCGTGTATTACCAGCTCGGGAAAGTGGATCTCCTCACGGGTACGGACCTGGACCGGGGGCTCGCATACTTTGAAAAATTCCTCAAAGCACCTCACGTGAAGAACGCGCCCGGACCCGAACACGCCTACTGGCGGATGGGGATGATATACGAGAAGCTCGGGAAGAACGACTCCGCGCGCGCGGCTTACAGGAAATCCCTGGAGTTGAACCCGGGTCTCGAGGAAGCTAAGAAGGCTCTGGAGAAGTTGAAATAAAGCACGAACGAAACGGACGGGATAGTCTGGCCGTGTTGCGTTTCAGTCGGGGTTGAGGTAGCTTTGTGCCATAGTTTTTCTCTCCATCACCGTGAAGCTAACACTCGTGACGCGAATTCAGCGATCTGATGAATCGAGAGCCCCACACCTGGTTTGCGCTTAGGGGCGGCATTCATAGAAACGAGATCCGTTATTGCACGAGTTATACGAACACTCTTTGACTGAAGAAAGGCAAATTATGAAATTGCAGCTCATCATCTTTGGGTTTATGGGCATCCCCTGTTTGATATCCGCTCAGACGGCTACGAACAAAAACCTTCCCATCATTGACATGCACATGCACTCATACCCCGTTGAGTACATGGGCGGATCGAACATCCCCAATCCGGTTACAGGAAGGCCTTCCGGGGCAGCAAGTGACGAGGAACTTATGCTGGCAACGCTGTCAGAGATGCACCGTTACAACATCACTAAAGCTGTCACAAGTGGACCGCTGGACGCTGTGTATCGCTGGAAGTCTGAAGAACCAAAACGCCTAATCGGGGGAGTATATTTCGATGAAGCAACTTCACTTCCGGATGTGGAACAACTGCGGCGACAATTTATGTCAGGCCGACTTGGTGTGTTAGGTGAACTGGTAGCCCAACATGTTGGACTTTCTCTGAATGATTCGCTGTTCGACCCATACCTAACCCTCGCTGAAGAATTGGACATCCCGGTCGGAGTTCATACGGGTCTGGGGCCTGCGGGAACGCCCTACACATGCTGTCCTAAATTCCGTGTAACGTATGGCAATCCAATTCTTCTTGAAGAAGTGTTGATAAGACATCCAAAGCTGCGGCTCTACATGATGCACGGAGGCTGGCCGTACCTAGAAGAAACAAAAGCAATTATGTCCGTATATCCGCAAGTGTACGCTGACCTTGCAACGATCAACTGGATCATCCCAAGGGAAGAATTCCATGAGTATCTCAGGGATTTAATCCGAGCGGGATTGGGAAAACGACTAATGTTCGGATCCGACCAGATGGTGTGGCCCGAGGCAATTGGCATGGCAATCGAAGGAATTGAGTCAGCTACGTTTCTCTCCAGAGAACAAAAGCGTGACATTTTTTACAACAATGCGGCGCGCTTCCTGAGGTTAAAGTAAAATGGAGAGTAGTCTGCACAGGAAGGGACGAGACTCCATTGAGTGTTCGTATAATAAACAGCCTTACGACACTCGCTCTTTTGAAGAAGAATCACTGTGCTCGCTCCCCGGTAGGGGTCCTTCGGACAATGCCGTTGCTCATCCCGATGCGATTACAATCGCATCGGACAACGGCACTACGGTTTGCCTAAACGCTAATTGCCATTGCCAGCAAGGGGGACGTCATCATGACGATCCGCGAATCTGAAGACCTTCTTTTTTCTGAATGGCGCAAGAGTCGTCCAAGATTCGTTGCCGACGGCGCGCTCGACCAAGTTTCATATCAACATGCCCGTTTGAAGCTTCTTTTCTTACTCAAGGAAGTCAACGATGAAATTGGAGGTGACTGGGATCTTCGGGACATAGCTTTGCTTGCTTCTCAATGGCAAACATGGAGCAATGTTGCCCGATGGACTTTTGGGCTAGTCAACAATCCACCTTACGCCCCTTGGATCACTGTTCCGGAAGCAGACGGCCATTTTCGAGATGAATGGCTTAGGCACATCGTTGCTGTGAATCTTAAGAAAACCGGCGGCGGCTCGTCTGCTGACAAACTCCAACTGATAGAATCTATCCAGACCGATCGCGAATTTCTACGGAAGCAACTTAACTTGTATAAACCCGACGTTACCATCTGTTGTGGCACAGGCGAGTATTTGCCTCTATTTTTGGCGAAGGACGAGCTCGGCGAGTGGCTATCGACATCAAACGGTACGGTCTATGCCCGAAATCAGCTCCTCGGCACAGTGGTGTCATACTATCATCCCCAAGCCCGATATCCAAGGAATTTCTTATACACGATGCTTGTTGACGCTGTCAAAGAAATGCTGACGGGTAACGGCGTTTTGCCTAAACGTTAGGCGAAAAAGATTTTAGGAAGGGTCCGACAAATGGCCGATCAATACATAACATGTCCACATTGTGGAAAGCGAGTACAATTAACTGAAGCTTTCACACAGGACATTGAAGAAAAACTCCGAAAGGAGTTTGACTCAGAAGTCAAGCGCAAGGCAAGGGAGTTTCAGAAAGCGTATGAGGCGCAACAAAAGGAATACGATGACAAGTTAGATCGTGAAAAGGCAAAACTCGCAAAGCAAGCGAAAAGGGAAGCCGAAGAAGGCATTTCAACTGAGCTTGCTGACCTCAAATCCGAACTGGAGAAAAAGTCCAAGCAGCTTAAAGATGCCGAGAAAAAGGAGCTCGAATTCCTCAAAAGACAACGAGAGCTTGATGAACGAGAACGCACGATCAAGCTTGATACAGAACGAACACTCGCAAGGGAGCGCAAGAAGATTTGGGAAGAAGCTTCCACCAAAGCGATCGAAGACCATCAGTTCAAAGACCGAGAAAAGGACCAACAGCTGACCGAGATGAGAAAGCAAATCGAGGAACTCAAACGCAAAGCCGAGCAAGGCTCTCAACAGGCTCAAGGCGAAGCGTTCGAGCTCGAGCTTGAAGAATTGCTTCGTGCGACGTTTCGATCAGACGATGTTGGTCCAATTTCCAAAGGTGTTAAAGGCGGTGATGTGATTCACCGAGTCAATTCTTCTTCTGGAGGTGGCAGCTGCGGTTCAATTCTATGGGAAGCCAAACGCACCAAAGGTTGGAGCGATGCTTGGATTGACAAGCTAAAAGAGGACCAACGCCAATCAAAATGCGACCTCTCGGTTATCGTAACTTCTGTTCTACCAAAAGGTATCAACCGTTTCGGGAGCCTTGATGGAGTGTGGGTAACGGACTTCCAATCAGTCGTCGGCCTAGCTACTGCCTTACGTGCTAATCTGATTCAAGTGTATCAAGCGAGAAATGCTCTCGTGGGGAAGAATGAGAAAATGGAGGTTATTTACAAATACCTCTCTGGTTCTGAATTCCGACAGCGAGTCGAAGCAATTGTTGAGTCGTTCGCAACAATGAAGGAAGACTTGGACACAGAAAGACGTGCTATGGAGAAAGCGTGGTCTAAGCGGGAGAAACAGATTCAGCGAGTCGTTCAGAACACCGCTGGAATGTACGGTGATCTACAGGGAATGATCGGTGCATCTCTTCCTGAGATCAAGATTCTGCAATTGCCCGGTGGTGAAGATGTCGATAAGGATAAACCCTGATTTTTTTTACCAAACAACGAGAAGCATAACGCGCTCTTTGTTGATAGAGAATTATTGTGGCTGCTCAACACGGTTTGGGTGTTTTGGTGAGAGTAATTTCATAGCGGCAAGTTGGACTGCGTGCCTTTGGTAAACCTTAGCCGGCATTTGCAGGTTCAGCTATCAACACCAACGGGAGTGTCAAAATGATCATTCGGCGAGTCGAGACAACGAATTTCAGATCTCTCAAATCGGTCGACATCTCTTGTGCGGACTTGCTTGCCATTCTTGGAAGGAATGGAGCTGGCAAGTCTAGCATCTTGCACGCGCTCGACATTTTCTACAATACAGCCGCTCAGATTACCGAGTTCGATTACTTTGATAGAGACACCACATCAGAGATTTCGATTCGCGTCACCTATGGCGACCTTAGACCTGATGAAACAAACGAGTTTTCCTCGTACATCACGAACAACAATCTCATTGTAACGAAGGTCGTCAACAGCGGTGGCGCCAGATACTATGCCGCTTCACGCCAGCTTCCGGAATTTGCTGACATTCGCAAACTCGCGGCCACTCCTAAGCGCCAAGAATTCAACACTCTCGTTACCTCTGGCAAGTATGCTGATTTGAATGCGAAGGCAAATTCGGCTTTGGCTGTCGACGATGCGATGAACGCTTTCGAAGCGAACCACCCCGAGATGCTCCAAGTTGTTCAAAAGGAATCCCAATTCTTTGGCCCACGGAATATCGGCGGGGGCAAGCTTGACAAATATACAAAGTTCGTCCTCGTGCCCGCGGTTAGAGACGCTTCTTCGGAAACCGAGCGACGAGGTGCCATTCTACAACTCATAGATATCCTCGTGATGAGGAGCGTGAGTGCTCGGCAGGATGTGCGTGATTTAAACGCTGAGTTTGAAAGGCGCGTGAAGGAGGTCTTTAGCACAGACAATCTCACGGAGCTCAGGTCTCTTGGTTCATTGATCACCCAGGTTCTAAAAAGGTATGCACCAGGTGCTGAGCTTGACCTCGCCTTCGGTGAGGTCGTTCCTCCGAAGCTGTCATTACCTCCCGCCATCGCGTCTCTAGTGGAAGATAGTTTCAAGTGCCCCATTAGCTACAGCGGCCACGGGCTACAGCGTGCTCTCATCTTTGCGCTTCTTCAGCAACTTTCCCTCACTGAGCAATCTTCCTCCGAAGAGCCAGAAGAATCATCCACTGAAACATTGGAGCAAGCTCAGGCAGCGAGAATCCCAGATCTCATTCTGGCAATCGAAGAACCCGAGCTTTACCTCCATCCCTCAAGATGCAGGTACCTCTCGAGCGTAATGCTACAGCTCTCAAGGAAGCCAGATCAACCTGCCGAGCCAAGGACGCAAATCATCTATGGAACACATTCTCCATACTTTGTCGACTTGCGGAGGTTTGATGAAATCAGGCTTGCCAGAAAAGTGCCTGCAGATGGAACAGCGACGCTACAAACGAAGGTAACATCTTTCACGCGAGAGAAGGCTTCTCTCCGTCTTGCCGAAGTCAGTCAGCGAGATCCTGCACAATTCACTGACATTTCGTTTGTGGCGCATGCTTCACCAGTGATGACTACAATCGTCAACGAGGGTTTCTTCTCGGACTTGGCTGTTGTCGTTGAGGGAAATTCAGAAGTGGGTGCTCTTTGGGCGATGCAACAAATCCGAGTGCGCAATTGGGACGCTCTAGGCATCTCCATAGTTCCGGTGGCCGGCAAGAACAACATTGATCGTCCAGTTGTAATCTTCCGTGGCCTTGAAATTCCGACATACTTTCTTTTCGACGCAGATTCAAGCCTTGCAGGCCGCGACCGGGAAGCTGCTATTCGAACAAATCAATTGCTCCTGAGGCTCGCAGGCGTCCGCGCTACTGATTTTCCGGACACAGGCGTATTCGATACTTGGGCCGTTTTCAACGACAAGCTCGAAACCGAACTTCAGCTGGCTGTCGGCACGGAGCTCTTTGAGCGACTGCGATCACAGGTCGCAGATGAGCTCGGCTACACTCAGCTATCTGCCGTTCTCAAGAACATTGAGGGCACGGCGCTTTTCGTCAAACAAGCATATATCATCGGCGCGCGTATACCCATACTGGAAGATCTTGTAGACCGGATTACCAACCTTAAGCAGACTGAGGTGGGATTCGCTGCAAACGCCGCTTGACAAACGGCAAACCGGCGCTCGCACACTGGATAGGCGGGGGAAGTTCAAGATTTGCAGGGTGTAAAGTGCTCGCTCCATTGCTCGCCGCCGAAGCAACGGAGGATCAGTTCCATGTCGGCGGCTCGCAACGGTGTGTTGCCTAAACGTTATACGCAACGCAGCCTGGCCCAGAATTCGGCTGGCGCGCCCAACCCAAGGCCATCATTTTCAGAACCCTCAATGGGCAAATCACGGAGCACTAATACAGGTAACGTCGTCGCGACTACTGGGTCGAAGGCCTTATCAACGATCGAAGAACCGTCTATCGCAACCACGTACCTTGACAGGATTGCAAAGAGCCGTGGGCTTCCTTCACACAGGGAGTACATCAAGTTCTTCAGAACTCGCATCGGTGCCGCCTCCGAATCTCAATACCAACAGCTTCTCGCCGAGAAGAAAGGACTTGAGACTGCGTCGCAATACCAGAAGCACCTGAACACCGTGCGTGCTCAGAATCCTGAATACCGTAAGCTAGCATCCTTGATTAGGTCGCGAATGGCTGAGCTGGAGATGACACAAAGCGAACTTGCTCGGCGTTCGGGCACTAGCTCACGGCTAATTAGTGCATATGTCCATGGATTCAGTTACCCGAAGCCAAAGAAATTGCAACGAATTCTCCAGGCTCTGCATGTATTTCACCAGGAGCCACTGGTGGGACGCAGCCACCAATTTGGCCCCAATGTCCGTATGCAGAAACCACATCACCATAAGTACGCGGAGCTGTCTAATTCAATCAAGTGGTTCTTCAATTCCTACGGTAAGGATGTCCATTGGCTTGCTCAAGAGACTGGGATTCCGGTTGGCCACATTAGACAATACGCTAAAGGCTTGATCTACCCGAATCCTGATCGGCTCAAGAGAATCATTCAAGCTTGTGATTCCCTCGACGCAAGGAAGACTGAAATGCGTCCGAAATAAGAAGGGGGCGCCAGCCTCACATCGCGCTTCGAAGGTTGGTATGTTGACGGCTGCGCGGCGCCTAACGAACGGCAAACCAGTGCTCGCGCGCTCGATAGGCGATATTGAAACAAGGTTTGGCTAGATGCAAAGTGCCCGCCCCCGCCAGACCGAAGTTCGGCATCAGTGGCGGGCTGGCGAACTACCGATCTAAGCTAGACGCCGTTCGGTCGGGTGGGCTAGTTCCAAATCGAAGTTTCACAAAGCAACGCTGGGCGCATCCACTCGCTTCCCGAAGGGGTCCTTCGGACAATGCCATTGCTCCTCCCGATGCGACACAGTCGCATCGGGAGGACGGCACTGCCCGCCAAAAGGTGAAGCACGGCGGGTAAACGGTTTGCCTAAACTGCGATGTTTGGTTTGGACTTGACTTCTTCGTAAATTCCGTCCGAAATATCCTCTACCAAGAAAAATGACTGAGTTCACCCTGAAAGCCAACTTGATTTCTGATTTCCTCGGTAGTTTCATTTATCGCGAAAACGAGGATCTTTTCGCTACGGGCCAGCAGACAAAGATCGAGCATATCCAAGTCAACGGTTCACGTTTTCCGGCTTTCATCAATGAGTTTTGGACTTCTAAGCAAAGACAGTCGAGTAGTATCCACGAAGTCTCGTACCGGGCATGCTTCAAGGCACAATTACCGAGGTTTTTCATTCAACTTCTTACAAAAGAGGAGGAGACCGTCTACGATCCTTTTAGCGGGCGTGGAACAACCCTAATCGAGGCCGGACTTCTAAGGAGAACTGTTGTCGGCAACGACATTAACCCATTGAGCAAAATTCTGACTCGGCCAAGACTCTCAGCACAGGACTTGTCGCAAATCGAAGCGCTACTCAACGAGGTGCCAATTCTCACCGCGCCCAAATCCGATGTTGATCTGTCAATGTTCTACCATCCTCAGACCCTCAAAGAGATTCTATCAATCCGAGCCTACCTTCACGAACGCGAAAAGCGCGGTCTAGAAGATGACATTGATCGGTGGATAAGAATGGTTGCAACTAACAGGCTCACAGGACATTCTAAAGGGTTCTTCTCTGTCTACTCTCTTCCTCCGAATCAGGCCATTTCGGCAGAAAAACAAACCAAGATCAACGAATTGAGGAAGCAGGAACCAGAGTACAGAGATACACGCTCATTGATACTGCGAAAGACCCGAAGCCTACTCTCTGATATTACTCAGCAAGAATTGGAGAACCTCAGATGGGCAAGCAAGACAGCTGTTTTCCTCGCAAAAGACGCTAGGGAAACTCAAGAGATTCCGCCTGAAAGCATTCAATTAACCGTGACGTCCCCGCCTTTCCTCGATGTGGTGCAGTACGCGGAAGATAACTGGCTTAGATGCTGGTTCAATCATATTGATGCCAAGGTAATTGAAAAGAGAATGACGATGTCGAAGAGAATCGATGAATGGAATCTCATCATGCAAGGCGTTTTCAACGAGCTCTTTCGGATTACTAGGAGGCGAGGATTTGTCGCTTTTGAAGTCGGCGAGGTACGAGGGGGCAAGATTAAGCTTGAAGAACACGTGATTCCCCTTGGGCTTCGTGCTGGCTTCTCGTGTGCAGGCGTCATGATAAACACTCAACGCTTTACGAAAACAGCTAATATTTGGGGAATCTCCAACAATCAAAAGGGAACAAATACCAACCGCATAGTACTGTTTGCCAAGGAATAGACGATGAATGATGACTATGTAAGCAAGCTCGAGAGTGTTATTAGGCAAATGCTGACGCCTCTGAGGGGTCTGCCACTAAACCTTGTTATTCAAGCTCTCTCCGGACACAAGGTCATTCCTTTCAATTCAACCGATCCAAGAGATCAATCGCTCCTCGACAAACTGAAGATTGCTGCAAAGCAAGCTGCCCTAAACGTAAACAAGACGGGAATACGACGTAGACGTCCAAACGAGGTCGGCAACGATATAGAGCCCTTTGTTCAAGATGCTCTCAACAAGCAGGGCTTTCGAGCACACACTCCGATTACTGCATCAGGCAAACGAAAATCAACTGGCTATCCGGATCTGGAATTCGTAGGTACTGATGGACAAACGCACTATCTCGAGTGCAAGACTTTTAACAGAGACAACGTCGAAACAACCCAAAGATCTTTTTACCTCTCTCCATCAGACGACTTCAAGGTCACTCAAGATGCCCACCATTTTGTCCTCTCCTATGAAATCTTCTCCGTCGGAGAAGCCGGGGAAAATCATATCTACAAGTGTTCCGCTTGGAAATTGCTGTCGATTGCGGATCTTGAGGTTGACGTGAAGTATGAATTTAACTCTGACAATCGACGACTTTATGCCAAAGAACTGATTCTTGCTGAAGGACAGATTTCATAAGCTTCACCAAACCAATCACTGCAAGTAACGAACGGCAAACCGCCCCCGACCAACAATCCCGACCAGAAGAGCATCGGGATAGGCACGGCGGGACATGCTATTGAAAGCAAATAACAGGAGCTCCACAATATGGACCTCACACCTCTTCAGATCTCGGCTCTTGTCTTCACGTATCTTGTCTTTGGGTTTTTGGGATTTCGGCTCTCAAAGAAGTTCAAGAGGCCCGTTACTCTGTTGACCTGGATCGCGCTTATCATTGCCACAGTCCTCGCGATGTTTGTCATGCCAAATGCTATTTTCATAGGAGTGTTCGAGTTCCAGATTCTCATCAATCATTCACTTCAGGCAATTGGTGTCGGCATAATCATCGGTTTGGCAACGCGAGAGATCCGGCTTAATATTGAGGCGAAAAATTCTTTGTGACTGTCAGGGCTGTTACTGCCTCTCGTAACGGCCTGTACGCTTGAAGGCAATATAGATTCGGCAGGCGAATCCGATGTGAGAGCCGGTCGTGCCTCGCTTTGCATTGTCAGTAATCGCCGCGGGCGCGACCGTAGAATAAAACGGCAAACTTCCAAGGTCCGAAGGACTCCTTCGGAGAGTCCCTTCGGGACCGCCCCCCGAACAGAAGCAGGTAGGGGCATGCACTATTTCCAAAAAAAATGACCATTTTCTGTCGGAGCACCGATGGATCCCACAACTGAATGCAGTTCCTTCCTTTCGAGAGCGGCTGCTTGTCTCTCTCTATCAATCGCCATTTGTCTCCCCGCGGTGGCCGCCTCCGGCTTTGCTCCTGACACTCTGATCGAAGGCACACGTTGCGAATTGGCAGAGGTGTTTTGGCTCCCACCGCAGCTTTATATCGGATCCACCGCACAGCTTGTCGTGAAGAAGATTCTCAAGGACGGCTCGTACGCAGATTTCCTCCCGGAACAGCGTTTTGTTGTGCGCATCGCAGACACGTCCGGGGAAAGCGAGTTCCTCTTCCCGAACAAGGTGACATCGTCAATTGCGTTTGGTGTCACGATGCCTGTGCAATTCAAAGTTGGAAGAACAGGAGGGTTCGATTTGAAGGCCTGGGCAATTCTGCCGGACAAAAAGACGGCGGAAGTCCCATCGCTGCCCCTGACGATTCCGTCGCCGGAATTGGCTGGCAAGATATATCAAACGATGGGATACGAGAAACTGAGGCTCGGGTTCTTCGCAGATGCCCGCTCTACCTTCGATCGCGCGATACAAGCCGATTCCGGCCGCCGCGAGTTCTACTACTATGACATTGGGTGTACCTACGCACGGGAGGGTCGGGACCGGGAAGCTCTCGACTGGCTGCGCCGAGCAGTCGACAGCGGCTATCACAACTTCACTCATGCCTTAAAACTCGATCCGGATCTCGAAACGCTGCGCCGGCATCCGGATTTCAGGTCGGCCGTAACGGCTCCGCTTGCCCGCACCCGATCGAAACTGCGCGCTGAGATTGCAGCAAAACCGGAGAGTGCGAGTGAGAATTTCTTTGAGATCGCACGCACATTTCTGCCTCAGGGAGATGTCGACAGTTTCTATGTCTCCGTTGAATCCGGTTTGAAGCGAGGGCTTGTTCCAAACTGGGATAAGTTGAGTGGCGAAGAAGGATTCAGCGCCATCGAGAATGACGACCGTCTGGACTCCCTGGAAACAAAATACGTCTCGCCCGTATTGTTGGCAAAGTTGAACGGCAAACCATCAAAACGGCACGAGGCGCCTCAATGGCCGGCTCTCCATCCGAACACGCTGGCGTTGAAACCCGCAGCGGCTCCCTTTGAGTCCATGATTCTCCTTCAGATTGGAGACACCGTCCGCGGAAAGTACTTCTATGCTCTTGACTGGAACAAGAAATCCGTGAACCCTCTCGGACATGTTTCATCCCTGGAAGCCAAACGGGCCAGCAGAATCCAGGTGAACTGGAAAGGGGTCATCGCGTTTGCAGCGCATGAAGCCGACCTCAATGAGCGGCTCTTTGTTCGGATTGGACATAGCACTGCTTCGATTGATGCTCCATTTCGTGAAGCCTACATTGACGGAAGCGGCGTAAACAACTCTGAGTTATTTCCCTCCTTCGCTCTCTCGGCGGAGAATGGGGACATCATCGCCAGTGCAAACCGCGACCTGTTTGTTGTCGACACGGCGAGCGGCACTGTCTTCACTCAGGTGCTTGTCTCTCTGCTCCCCGCCGGAAAGAATCAATTCGGAGCGCCCCGCTTGGACACGGTCGCCACCGAGGGTTTCAATGCGGACGCAAGATATGACCGCTCTCTTGAAGGGTGGGATGTTCATGAGCCGGACGTTGCGCTGTTTCAGGATGTCTATCCCGGTCAGCTTACATGCAACGTCTTTCGTCTCTGGAAATACAATCCTCGTTCCCGTACGTATACGCTCGCAAGTCCGGATATGGAGCGTTACCTCAGCTCTTCGCCGGACGGCAAGTATGTGCTGTTCACGGACAACGATGAGACGTGCTGCGCGGGGGTAAACTATTCCAACAATCGTATCGTTCTGCAAAATGCTGAAACTCACGCCAACACCGTTGTGTATGATGAATGGGGGCGTTTCGGAAATTATGGGAAGCCGGAGGAACATGAGCCCAACAAGGTGGAACTCTCTCCTGACGGCAAATGGGTAGCAGCAACGATCAGGAATTTCTATGAACCGGGAGGGCACTCCGCAGGATCAGGGACCGATTCCGAAAATGCATCGGGTGAAATAACGGCAAACGTTCAACTCTTCGTCTTTGGGCTCGACGGCAGCGTTCGACTTGTCGTCTCCAATCGCGAATTCGTGGGTTGGCTGGATGCCGCGCATGTCCTCCTTCAGCAAAGCATGGAAAAATTCAGTGATTCGAGATGGGCCACCACAAGCAGCGAACTCAGAGTGTTCGATATCGAGAGCGGCGTTGAACATCCGCTTCTGGCGACTGACGCAGAATGCATTGGCATTCAGTGGCGTGCTTCAAAGCAACACTAATCGTGGATATACATATGAGCAGAAACGGGCGCATGTCGGTGGCCTGCAAACCGCCCCCGACCAGAAGTCCCTATCAAAAAAGGATCGGCACAGAGACCTCGGGGCGGGCGCACTGTTTCTCAAAATCCAATGATCACTTTTTCTCGGAGCTACTATGGATGCAGTAACGAGGCTTGAACTTCAGAGACAGCTAGAAAACATAAAATTGTCTCAGACCGGATTTTCATCAAGTCCCATGAGATACTTCGCCGCGTGGGCCGCTTTGATTGGGGCGATCGTTGTCATTGCACTTTGGTTCGCGTTTCAACCAGAATCCTCTCGATTAGTGATACCATTTCTTGCTGTCGTCATAGCAATTCGATCGCTTTATACGATCATCCATCAAGAGAACATGAAACGTTTTCGACCTATACTTGAGGCTCTGTTGCACGCACCGGAGGATTCACCCAAACAAGAAATCTCACAGACTTCCAGCACCAAAAAGCGACGGAGCGCGCAGTCAAGGCGGCGTTAAATGAAATTGCTAGAAGCGTATACGAAAACTCATTTTTTTGTCACAAAGGCACGAAGGCACGGAGGAAAAGACTTCAATTCTCTTACTTTTTATGATGGTTTGTGTCCTCGCGTCTTAGTGGCACGTCTTTTCGACTATGTCTCCAGCAAAAACATCGTGAGACCCGAGAATTGTCTCACGCAAAGTCCCGCACCTCGCAATGCATTATAGCAACCTGTCATTGCGAGCGTTTTCTGCGAAGCAATCTATACATGGACAGATTGCTTCGTCGTCCCGCCAAAAAACAGCGGGACTCCTCGCAATGACTGGGGGCTAGGTGTCATTGCGAGCGTTTTCTGCGAAGCAATCTATCCTGAGAAAGATGTGATGAGGGATCAGAATGCAGAAGTACTTCTACGTCTATATCATGACGAACTTCCTTCATAGTGTCTTGTACACTGGGGTCACGAACGATTTGAAGAGAAGGACCTACGAACACAAGGCGAGAAAAGGAAAGGGTTTCACCTCAAGATACAATGCAACGAAGTTAGTCTACTATGAGGTGTTTGAAGACTCATACAGCGCAATTGCCAGGGAGAAGCAGATCAAAGGTGGTTCGAGAAAAAAGAAGATCGATCTGATCAACAGCAAGAATCCAGAATGGAGAGACTTGTCCGATGACCTATAGCTTGTCCCCCTTCTTCATCTTGTCATTGCGAGCGTTACGAGTCCGAGAGTCATCACGAGCGTTTTGTGCGAAGTCCCGCTCTCGGATTCCGCCACCTAGCGGGATTCAGAGAGCGAATGATCCATCCATGTAAAGATTGTCCCGCTCTTGGATTCCCCGCCAAGAAGAGTGGCGGGCAAGCGCCTACGAGCGGGATTCATAGAGCGGAACTTCGTCGTCCCGCCAGAAAGCAGCGGGACTCCTCGCAATGACTGGGAACGGCATGTCATTGCGCAGCGCATGATCGTTAGGCGGCATACTGGCGAAACCGTACACAATAGCTCGGTGCTTACAACAACTCTACTACAATTATGAAGATACTCGCGCTTGAAAAGGATCTGCCGGGGGTTTCCGAGAACAGGTTCACCGACGAAACACTCAAAGACGAAGCGGCTTGCGCCTGGCAACTTCATCAGTCTGGTGTGATCCGCGAGATGTACTTCCGGGCTGATCGAAACGCGGCAGTCTTGATACTCGAATGCGCGAGCGTTGATGAGGCGAAGGCTGTCCTCTCAACAATGCCGCTTGTCAAGGGTGAATTGATTGAATTCGACGTCATTCCGTTAGTGGCCTATTCAGGTTTCGCAAGGCTTTTTCAGGATCGATGAAGAATGTGCGCCACAACATCCGCCTTCGCTCCGCTACGGCGGGTTGCCTAAACGTCTTACGAAAAAGGTTGCCAGTGGGAGGAAGTGAATGTAATGTATTCAATTGACGTGATAATGGGCGAGATGACGATGACAGTGAGGATTGTGATGGTGATGGCGATCGCAGAGATGACAACGATGACCGCCAGCGGGAAGGAGCAAACCACAACCAGATAAGCAGTGCGAATTCATGGACTAATCATTGGACAGTCTTTATGGCGCAAACCAGGAAGAAACGATTCACACCCCGTCAACTAATGGAGCTTGCTGTACAGGAAGGGGAACGTTCCATACCTGAACACGGCGAAAAGGAAGATCCTTTTGTCGGCGCAATTATTGCGACTAAGGACGGAGAGATACTCGCAAAAGCACGTCGGGGAGAATTACGCGTTGGTGAACACTGTGAGTTCACGCTCATTGAGAGAAAGCTCCGAGATCGAGACCTCACCGATTGTGTTCTGTATGTGACGTTAGAACCATGCACTAATGAATCTCGGGGACCAGGAAAGCGCGGTTGCGCAACTCATATATCCGCCGCTCGCATCAGAACGGTATATGTCGGAATCGATGATCCCAATCCAAGGATTTCTCGCGAGGGCATTCGATACCTAATCTCCAAGCAACTTGTTGTGCATCCTTTCGACCCTGATCTGCAGGAAAGAGTTAAGGAGAGGAATGCTGAGTTCATCAAGGAGAAGGAAGAAGAGGCTAAGGTTATCCGCTTGGAGTCAAAGGAGGAAAGGAAGGCTCCTCTTGAGGAGGCAAAGAGAGGAGCAACAATTGGCGGTCTTTCCGATACTGAACTTCGTAGTTTTGTATCCCTATCTAAGCTTCCGTATGCCTTTCCGTCGGTGGAGTTCAACAAGTGGGCGACTGAATATGGATTGCTCGAGCAGCAAAATGGGTCAAAAGAGTTCAAGCCTACGGGTCTGGGAATGATGTTGTTCGGAAAGCGGCCTTCACTTCTCTATCCTCAGGTTGTGTTCAAGACCGAGATTCAATACGCTAAGGGGGAGCCAGAAATACATGACTTTGAGGATTCACTTGTGCTTCAATGGCCGAAGATTCGTGAACATCTCCTGAACAAGGCATTCAGGTTGCCAATGGATAGATCAGGCGCGGAACGCGTCGAGGTTCCCGATTATCCCATCGATGTCCTTCGCGAAGCAGTGGTAAACGCAATTATTCATCGCGACTACACTATCGAAGGAGCGACAAACTATCTCTACGTTGATCCTGAGAAGATCATCGTTCGAAGCCCGGGAGATGTTGTTCCTCCCATTACGATAGAGGATCTAA
>JBGPAN010000024.1:0-17935 GCA_041480785.1 Bacteroidota bacterium
ACGGCCTGCTGGCCAGATTACGAAAATCGGGTGGGGGACCAAGCCGGTCGATTTCAGCCTCGACCCGATAGTTGCCAAATCGGTGACGCTGAAAGGACATTTCAGCCACACGTGGGATGTGTGGGAGCATTGCTTAACATTGATGAGCAAAGAAATGGTCGACTTGAAGAAAATCATAACTCATGAGTTCTATTTGGATCAATGGGAAAAAGCGTTTGAAATGGTTGAGACCAAAGAAGCTATGAAAGTAGTCTTGAAACCGATTTAACGAAGAATGAGAAAGAGGACATACGAAATGACAAACGTTGGTTTTATCGGACTCGGAATCATGGGCAAACCGATGGCCAAGAATTTACTGAAAGCAGGCTACAAATTGGTCGTGTACGACATTAGTGCACAGCCGGTAGAAGAACTTGTCAAAGCCGGGGCCAAAGAAGGAAAGTCATCGCAAGATGTTGCTTCTCAAAGCGAAGTCATTATCACAATGCTGCCGAACTCGCCGGAAGTCAAAGACGCAGTACTTGGTGAAAAAGGCGTTATACTTGGCGCAAAACCGGGGACAATTCTAATCGATATGAGCTCCATTTCGCCAATCGTATCGAAGGAAATATCAGAAAGACTTCGGCAGAAAGGAATTGCGATGCTCGATGCCCCGGTAAGCGGCGGTGAACCTAAGGCAATCGAGGGGACGCTGGCGATTATGGTTGGGGGCTCTCAAGAAACATTCGACAGCGTGAAGCATATTCTTGGCGCTATGGGGTCATCCGTAACGCTTGTTGGTGATATCGGAAGCGGCAATATTGCCAAGCTTGCAAACCAGATTATCGTGGCTCTAAATATTGCGGCGATGGCAGAAGCCATGGTGCTGGCAACCAAAGCGCGTGTTGATCCGGAAAAAGTCTACCAGGCGATTCGCGGAGGACTGGCAGGCAGCACGGTGCTCAATGCCAAGATGCCGATGGTGCTTGACGGAAATTTCAAACCGGGTTTCCGTATCGAGCTTCATATCAAGGACCTGATGAACGCACTGGACACGGCAAAGGAACTGGGTTCGCCCGCTATTCTGACAGCCCGGGTTCTAGAGATTATGCAGGAATTGAAAGCCGATGGAAAAGGAAAGAATGACCACAGCGGCCTTATACAGTATTATGAAAAGATGGCGGGTGTAGAGGTGAGGAAGAAGACGTAGAGGGTCAGAAAGTCAAAGCTCTTTCATATTCACGCGTCACTCGTTCCATGGTATTTTGCAGTAGTGCTGATATTTCAGCCATCGCCTGTTCGTACGATGATTTTCCCACCAGACCTCATTATTTGAAAGTCACCTCTTTCGATCTATCCTTCCTGCTGAGAGTGACTTTCTTTGTCTTCCCGCCACGAAGTGGGTCATGGCGTTTGGGGATACGCTCCGACGTATTGACCATCCTTCTTCGACTGGCCCAGCAGCTTTCTGACCTCCGCAGGAAGCTGCATACCCGATGTTGCCCCAGGAGCCGTCGGTAACAGCTGATAGTTGCCCAATGCCGCACTTTTAAACAATGGGCCATCATAGCCGTCGAAGGAAATGCTGTTGACCGAAAACTGAGGATAGAGTTTGCGCAGGTCATTCAGTGACTCAAAGCGCGCCTGACACTGTTCCCCCGGTACAGGGCTCCACAGGATTAAAGGCGACGATCCCTTCTCAGCCCCGCGCACGTACACGTTATGATCGAGTTGCTTCAGCAGCGGGGTGGGCAGTTGTTGGCAGAGAGAGTCCGGCTGCCAGACAAAGAGAAGGGGTCTGCGGTACTTGGAATCTCCCGTAAGCAGATTGTTCGCAAAGATATGCCCCTCGCGCTTGTCGAAACCCGGACCTGTGCTGGAGTGCCAGCCAAACATCCGGTCGTTTGCGGCAGTCCTCGCATTACGTGCAATACACACAGTGCTGTTGACCAGTGTGTTCTGGTAGAGTTGCACGTTTGAGCTGTTCAGGACAAAAATTCCCTGATCACAGTTCACGAAGACGTTGCCTGCGCAAATAGCGCCCTTTGATATTTCGAAAAAGAACCCGTTCTGACTCGGATATGGTCGCTTGTCATTGAACGCTCTGTGCACGTCGCCGACCCCCTCAATCCAGTTGTTCAGAAATCGGCCGTCCACATTACCGACATCGTACCAGATGCCGTTCGAATACGGGAGGTCGATCACCAGATTGTCCTCGCACGTCACGCGGTAGCTTTGATTGAAAATCTTCACGGCAGCAGGATAATATCCTGTGATTTTTTCGATGTTGTTGCGGCTGAAGATGTTCTTTTCCAGCAGTACGTCGGACGAGCCGATGATATAGATACCTTCCGTGCTGGTGTCGCTCACCTTGCAGTGACGAAGTGTGAGTCGATCTCCTCTCAAATATGCGGCCACGCGGGAACAAAACGTAAGTGTGCAATACTCAAGAGTGGTGCCGACAACATCTTTGCCATGTTCGGCTTCCGGCGAAATCCCCTCGGGCTCCTTGCCTTCCACCTCCAGTGCACAGTAGGCGTACTGAGTGAAGATGATTCCCCGAATGACTGGCCCTTTGTGATCTGACTTCTTGCCGTGGCAATCACCGGTAATCCTCTTGAGACCGATATCGAATGCGGTGATTTCCACAAGTCGATGCGAGGGATCAATGCCAATGTATACCTGCCGGGCATCGTAATCGATGTAATATGAATTCTCATCCACCTCACCTTCACGGCTGACCGCCTGCAAAAACCTTCTGTCCACAAACACCATGTCGTTGTTGAATATGCAAAGCGGCGTTTCCTTCCCGAAGCGGTCTCGTGACCACCAGCCATCTGGTTTGGCCGGGAACAAACGGGACCAGGCGGTTTTCCACAGCCCATTGCCGAGGTTCTTCCAATCTGCTGCAACAAACGTTCCCTTCAGCACAGGTTGCTCGTCAGCATACGGCTGAATCGTGATTCCCTGGTTCAAAAGCAGATTGCCTGTTCGGTACGTCCCGCCGCGCATGACGATCGCGTCACCGGCGTGCACGCGCTCGATGGCTACTTCCAGCGACGTTGGTTTGGCGAGAGATTCACCCGATTGATCTGCCTGTCCATCGACTGCGACATAATAGATCTTGCCTGAGACCTTTGGCAACTGGTAGGTTTGTTGAAGGGGGCCGTATGGTCCACCGGACGGTTGCGCTGTCGCGACTATGGGGCTCAAGCAAAGAAAGGAAAGAATGTACGCGGTGAGAAGAAAGAGAGTCGATTGTGTTTTCATAGTCATGGATCCTCGACAATTGTCTCTATTATGCAGCGAGTCAGTACGAACGCTTTCCGCGAAGTGACCACCTTTGTCATCCCCGCATGATTTTGGCGGGGATCCAGCACGTGAACTTCATCGGCCACGTGCAAAGGTATATCTCGACAACTTGTTGCCGCTTTCTTTTGAAAAGAAAGCGGCTGAAAGAAAATTGTCCCGAAATTAAACGCCCGCTTAGAGCCTCCTCCACACAACCCATAATGTCGCCCCAACCGGGGATATCGATATCATCTACCTTTGTACAATCTGGGGCGACATTAAACGCACGGTGAGTCCGTCCAACGCACCAGCCATAATTTCGGGACTGGCCGATATCGTGCGTCGTTGACCAAAGTTGATGGATTCGCGCTAAGACAACCCAAAGGGTTTGAAATCAAATGAAGCCGTTCGTTTCAACGAATGGCGAGGAACCGAGCAAATTGTCATCACCGACTTTTCGTCGCTTCGCTCCTCGCAATGACTGGAAACTAGGGGTCAGTGTTCCAAATATGTCTTTTCGTGAGTATTTCTGAAATACTTCTGCAATGAACAGCGGGTATTCGTCCGGGCTTCTACGCAAACACGATCGTTTTCTTTCCGTGCACCAAGATCCTGTGTTGTGCGTGATAAAACAAGGCACGGGCAAGTATCATGCGCTCGAGGTCCCGGCCTTTGCGAACCAGATCACTTACCCCATCCTTGTGAGAAATTCGGATGATATCCTGTTCAATGATCGGCCCCTCATCAAGATCCTCCGTTACATAGTGGCTCGTTGCCCCGATAATCTTCACCCCACGCTCATACGCTTGCCTGTACGGATCCCGGCCTGCAAACGCAGGGAGGAATGAGTGATGAATGTTGATGATCTGATTTGGATATTCGCCGACGAATTCCGGCGATAGGATCTGCATATACCTTGCCAAAACAATCGTGTCTATCCTGTGCTCCTTCAGCAACGATAGTTCCTTTTTCTCCTGCTCGCCGCGGTTGTCGCTCGTAATCGGAAACACGAAGTAGGGAATACCATACTGACCTGCCAGGGGACGCAAATCTTCATGGTTGGAAATGATAAGACGAATCTCGACATCGAATTCTCCTGACCGCTGTCGCCAGAGAATTTCCTGAAGACAGTGATCCAGCCTGGAAACAAAGAGTGCAACACGCTGCTTTCGAGCCGTGAAGCTGATTTGCCATGTTGCGTTAAACTCCTTTGCCAAAGGAGTGAATGCCCCCCGCACTTCCGACTCTGGCACGGAAAAATTCTTCATATCCCAGGCAATGCGCAGGAAAAAGAACTTGCCGTCAACGTGCTCGTCCAAATCGGTGATATTGCCACCGCGTTCGAACACAAAATGTGACATTCGGGAAATCAAACCCGTTCGGTCTTCGCACGAGAGAAGCAAAATGGCGGATCCGCAAGATTCAGCATCAGGACTTTTGTCAAACACAACACACTCCGTTTCTGGATCAGGTTTGTGAGAAGGTTTGGTTCGACCGGCACTCGTGGTCTTGGTTCGTAGTGTGATGTTTGCCATGTTGCGCCGCCGGGCACGTCAGAGGAAAAATTGCAGGTTCCCTATTTTAAAAGCACCATTTTCTTCGACTCAACAAATGCCCCCCCCTGAAGCCGATAATAGTACACGCCGCTTGGGAGCGATGAGGCGTCCCAGCGAACTGTATATACTCCGGCTGGACGCACCTCGTTCACGAGGGTAGCAACCTCTCTGCCGAGAACGTCAAATATCTTCACTGAAACAAAACCCGAATTCGAATTTCCAAATCCGAAATTCGTCGACGGATTGAATGGATTTGGGTAGTTCTGATCCAGAACTGGCCTTTCAGGAATGTGGCCAGTTCGCAAGTCGTTGACAGATGTTGCTGGGTTGGATTTGCTGACAAACGTGATCCACTGAAGCATGAAAAGTCTATCGGGGCCGGCTCCGCTGAATTTCAGATAGACATCATGACTTCCCGACACCGGAAGAAGAATATTGGTTGTACATATGCTGTAAGCATCCCAGCTTCCGGTATTGCCGATGCTGCACTTTGCGATTTTACTGGTCGAGTCGAGTGAATCGAGCCACACTTCAACCACACCACCTGAAGAAGCGCATGAAGCGATGATTGCAAGAGAATCAGGCTTGCTCGGGTACTCGTTGTTTCCAAATTCGACGCTGGCGTATAATGTCCAGTCGCCATCATGAATGTTGTCCAGCGAACGCACGACGGTCGGTCTGATAGAGGCGGTGGTGCCGTACTGGTTTGCGGGACATTCCGCCAAGATAGGTGTATAGGCATCTCGGTATATATAGTAATCAAAATCGGCCGAATTTTCCCCCTGTACAAATAAACCCTGCCGGTTTCCTGTCCATGCGTTGTAGTTGGCCTGGAGATTATCCATATCGGCTACACTGATGCTACTGCCAACCTGAACCCAGTCGAAGGCGTTGGAACTGAAATAGCCCGAAAGCAGATGGTCCACACGGACCAACTTCAGCAGGAGGATGTTCTCTCCGCTCTTTGCAGGATTCTTCACTTCAAAGTAAGTGTTCTGGTAGCTGAAAGCCACAATCTTGCTACCCGAGCTGTCGACAGAGCTATAGAGTTTCGCATACAGTGTTTGCAGGCCATTGAAAATCCAGATCCCCGCCTGATCACTGACGGACTGAGCAGCAAAATCCAATTTTGTGATGATGGAATAGTTATGCTCGCCATCCTTCTTGATGATCGTATTCGGTTTTCGTTTTGGCGACAGCGTAAGCCAGCCGCTTCGCGTCGTCAGAGAATATGAACTGACAGGCGTAAAGCCCAGGAAAGACCACTCGGGATTCAGCCTGTCAGAATTAAAGAAATCAGAGTGCGGCACCATCCAGGGAATACCGCTGCTTGGTAGTTTCGGCGCGTCCTCAGGGACATTCGCGGGATAATCGGCTGTCGGCTTGCCGTCCGCGTCATAACGAACCCGGTTGAGCAATCCCTGCCGGCCCTGACCGTACCATTCGTTGTTGTTGGCATTACGCCACAGAGGATGAACAACCCAACTCGTGCTGTCATCGAGCATGACCGCGGCAGAGTTGTGGTTCGGGTTCTGAAACAATGCCGCCGACTTCAGCGGGTCGCTTTCGTTGAAGAAGTCGCCGAGATTGACCCAGGAAATCTGGTCATCGGTGAGCGTGCGACTTCTGAACACCTTCTGCCCGCCGGCAACATTCCGCGCAAAACTATAATAATAGTAGCCTTTATGTTTCCACACGACAGGTCCCTCTGCCCAGCTGAACGGGTACGAAGGCGCGGGATTGATCCAGGTGAGATTGAAAATCTTTCCGTTCGGCTGACCATCGTTTCCCAGTTGCACGATCCAGTTGTTGACCTGACCGTTCTTGACCAACAGATACCAGCTGCCGTCATCGTCAATGAAGATCGAGTTGTCATATCCTAGGCCGGGCACAATGGCGGGACTAGTCATTGCTGTCGGCATGGTCCAGGGCCCTCTGATATCATCGGCGGTCACGAAATACATGACATTCGAACGCGAAAAAAAGTCCCAATACTTCTTGTTGTAATAAACCACCTGACCCCCCCAGCATCCTCCCGAAGGCGTATCGCCATAGCCTTGCCAGGCGGCGCTTACAGGTTGGGCAATTGCTTCCCAATGAACCAGATCGGTGGAGTGATAGATGACCGGCGTTGGATTGAACGATGAGCCGGTTGTATAGAAGTCATTGCCGACTTTTGTCAAGGTGCAATCCGGATGGTCGCCGGGGATCACCGGATTCACATATGTTTTGAATGAGGGCGACTGACCATATCCATAGTGTCCCAGCAGTAAACAAAAACCAAGTTCTATAAGAAGTGTTATTCTCATGTTATTCTGATGATACTATTTCAATACGACTAATTTCTTTATCTCAACGTGACCATGTGCTTGTCCGCCATCTATTTCGTTGGCATGCATTCTATAGAAGTACACTCCACCTGCAAGCCCGCTCGCATCAAACGTTGCATTGTGGTTTCCGGGCTGGTGGATTCCTTCAAACAATGTCGCTAGTTCCTTCCCGAGAAGATCATAGACTTTAAGGCTGACTGTACTCGTTACCGGTAACTGATAACTGATCACCGTTGTCGGGTTGAATGGATTGGGATAATTCTGCATTAATGCATATGTATCCGGAATTATTCTATTCATCTTTTCATCGATAGCGGTTGTAATACTGTTTTTTCTCCCCGGTGAACCGTGTCCAACAGACGCTTTCCAATTTTCCCCGCGAGCATTATCACTCGCTGGATCAATTAGTTCTAACGTTGCGCCCTTCCCATCTGGTTCTGTTGGCCAGGGAGCCTGATCGTCGTACGTAAGAGAATCAATTCCCTCACCCTTATCATTCATGAGTTTCATAAATTCTCCCGAACCGCTCAAGCCAAAATCCATTTGTCCGATATAATTCTTGACTTCTGGAAAACGTGCTTTAAATAAACTGCTGTCTTCCAATAACACTACATATTGACCAGGACCAAGTATTGTTCCAGCTGGAAACCTGAAGACATGCGCTGGGTCGCTGTCTTGATACATCCAGCCGCTCATATCGATACTTTGGCTGCTTGTATTATACAGCTCAATCCAATCCCCTGAATTAAACTGGTCAGAAGAATTATAGTTGATCTCGTTTATCACAATACCCTTTGAGCCGCTGCTGTCGATAGAAAAGGCTGCAGTTATGTTTGTTGTTCTACCAACGAACAAAGAAAGTGTATCGTTCTTCGAACTAATACCTCCGCTCCATCCGTCAAATTTGTACCCGGGGGAAGGAATTGCTTTTAGATGAACTGCGTTTCCCTGAAAATAGACACCGCTGAACGGCATGTCTTTGAATTGTAAGGAAAGCGAGTTGAGTCGTACCGAACACCCTTCCGTCGAGCTTATCGCAATCCTACCATCATCGCCGCAGTTGAAATAATTGCGGACATGGGTGCGCAGATATGCCGGGCGATCCTGCGCAAACGTAGTCATTTTAGTAAGATTTTCACCAGTGAGATTCCAGCGTGCTCTGTGCTTAGCAATTTCGCTGGCAATATGATTCGCCAGAGTATTGATAACTTCGACTACCCGCGCGCTTGTGAAATTTGTATTCAACAAATCTGCAATTCGATTGATGAATTGATTTCTAATAGTCGGATTCTCTACTAATTTTCTCTGGAACAACGTTGCCCATGGTGGATTGGAATACCGCGTTTCCACGGGAGAGAACATAAATTGTATATGGTCTTCCCAGGCGCCATGTGCATACAGGCCGAATCCAAAATCCAAATCAAAAAGAATCCACCGCCATTTCCCCGCTGCGCTTCGTTCTCTCCAATATTTGATGTTCGTTCCAGGCCAATCCATATTATCATAATATGCCTGTACGGCAAAATATAAGATGCATTCATCCAGGTCAATCATCGAATTCACATACTCGAATGCTGCAGGTGTCGACATATTGTTCGAACTGATATAATTAATTAGCTGCCGGTAATGCAGTGAATCCCCATGAAGGACCGCCATATTATTTTCCAGCATATCAATATTATCGGGATCCACTCCATGCCGGTAGGCAATATAATCCTCGCTGACTTTCTCGCGGATATTATAAATTCCCCAATACTGACCATTAACAAATGCTGTCGCCGGACGATACTCTTGATAATCGATGTCCAGATCTTTTACGAGTGTTTGCATCATCGCATCGCGAATATGCGTGTATTGAAAATCATTCCCTGAATTCCTTAAGACAAACGATTTAAATGTGGTGACACGAAAACCGGGAAAGAGCGGATATTCAATCCTAGAGACACCGTATTCCTGCTTGAATTTTACTGCAAAGGATTTCTGAGCCCAATTTGCACTCTGAGTTCCATGTATATTTATGCCGCAATCTTCTGAAAATCCCGGACTCTTATCATCTTCAAAGAATTCAACATGAGCCGGGCGTTCCCAGTCCTTGGTAAAATTAGTATAAATTCCTGAATCAGCATCAAAAAGGTCATACGGATCAGCTGAAAGGGAAATGACCGGCAGGCTGGTTGATTCATTTATAAAATATGTATGGGTGATAGGACGAGTGGGTAAATATTTCTCTTTAAGACTGATCGCTTTAAGAACAGTGGTTTTTGTAAGAACGATCGGCGCTGTATACTTGGTTTTGGTTGAATCAGGAGCACTCCCATCCAGAGTATAAAATATTCTACTGTCTCCCGCCGATAGGGTTAGAGAAAGTTGCGATGAATAAAATCCGCCGCGGCGCGCGAGCGATATGGTATCTGCAAAACCCTCGATCTTAGTACCTGCGTTTTTCGATCCGGGAGTCGGTTGTTGAAATACCCAGGGAAGCAGTCCGTCGTTTGTTCTGCCATATGAAATATCTGCCGCCGAAGCTGGAACAGCGACTCTGTCGATAACAACACCATTGGAATCAGAAAGCAGCACAGCCTCGCCGGATGCACTTATTTTAAAATTCGCGTGGGGGATTGTTCCCTGACGGTTTTTATCCGACGCATACACCAATACATATCCGCCCGGTTGGATAATGGTATTGCCAAAGCGCCACTTTGTTAAATTCAAAGAATCATCACTCAGGTAATATCCGGCAATATTGATTGAAGTACTTCGGCTATTGTATAATTCAATCCAATCTGATGCTTCGCCATCTTCATCAAAAATTGTTCTTTGATTTGAAGCCATAACTTCGTTGATGACGATGTTTTGAGTAAGAGCAAGAGATGGAATAAGAATGAAAACGAGCAACCAGTATTTGTTCATGTTTTATTGGCCTATTGAATGAATATGAATCAAATGAAGAGATTCTATTTCTATCTGGAGCGTTTCTACTCCGGCAATGTGGAATAGGACGGATAATGGATATCCGTATTCGTCTTTGTTGATCTGGAGAATAGAGCCTGTATCAATGACGTTCTTTCCACCCAAAACCCATGTATTATTTCCTGTCATCCACGTTCTGCAACGGTGCATTAGATCGACAAACGGCATCTCGGTCATATGATCGGATAAGCCGGTATGTTCGTGCCGATGTTCAGGTTCCTAACGGTTTGAACCTGAAGAAGACCACAGATCATTTTTACAGGAGTGTGTATCTGTGCAACATTCTGAGCGAAGAGAACTCCAGTATAAGGGTTGCAGCCGTGCGCATGGGGTTCTTCACATGTTAAACTGCATCACGCTCCTCACTCGAATCATCCATGAGAGACACGGGTAGACATCCTCATACGTTGTGAGAAGAGGGGATGAAGACTCTATTGTTCAGTTCAACACGAACGTGGTGACACTGAGGGGCTCCAGTGCATAGCTAAAAGTGCCGTTCTTGAAGGAAACAGCGCCTTGTTGTTCGCAATTTTTGCTGCTTGAAGTCACGTATGGGGTGAACGTGCCTGCCGTTCCGTTCCACAACACAAACGTCTGACTTTTCGCGGTTGAATTTCTGTTCACAGCCACAACCACTGTCTTCGAACCGTTCCTATACGCAGTCACATCAACCAGGGATCGTAAACCGTAATCTGTTGAAAATACTCTTGAAAATCCGGGCCGCACATATCTGGCGAACTGCGACATGACATAACCGCGTTTGCTCACGTTGCCAGCTTCATCGATTGGCCCATAGAATCGAACGGTATACCACCAAACGTAAGCGTGCATGCCAGCTTTCATGCAGTCGCTCATTTGTTTGCCCGTAGCAAGCACGGCCGTCCATGAAGTGTCGGTGTCCAGGTATTCCGTCATCCACAACTCTTTCCCTTTGCTTGTCGCCAGAGGGTAGGGTACAAGCCCACCGCCGTAGAGATGACCAGCAATGATTGTTGTGTTGGCAGCTGCGGCAGAATCGTTCAGTGTCGTATCGGATAACGCATGCACGAAATTTTGAGATTCCGGCATCATGATTCTTGTGCCGATTGACGCGGCGTTGTTCTTCATGAAATTAAGAAATTGTGTGCTGTTCCAATCGCACGATTCATAGGCTACTCTGCAATCTGGTTCGTTTTGAAGTGATATTGCGTACAAAGGCGCGCCGTTCGCCGCCATATAGTCGGTAAAACCCCTCAAGTATGCGGCGTAATCTGCATAGGAACTTTCTTTGAGAGTGCCCGCAACAATATTGTTGTTGCTTTTCATCGCTGGTGGTGGCGTCCACGGCGATGCAAAGACGATCGCCCCAAGCGATTGTGCGAGTTTGGCAGTGGGGACTTGAATTTTAAATGCACACCCTGTTGTGTCGTAAGGAACGCGAAGGCGAAGTATAGAAAGTCCCGCTTGACCCGGCCCGCTTCCAAACGCTTTTTGTACCTGAGCGGAAGTCATATCAGGCCGCCATTGAAGTATGTTTGCCCCTCCAAAGCCCCGTATCACTTGTTGCGGGTTGTCCGCGTAGATGGTTGCTGCGGTTGGGTCGGGAAACGTTCCATTTGTGCCTACGCTGAAATCCAGCGTGGCATTGCTCTGGACAGTTATGTTGTCAAATTGCTGAGCAATGACGGGCGGAAACGTGCTGTCTGTATTCGCTATTCGTACTGCAAAATTGCCCCCCAGGAGAACCGCGTTCGCTTCTTTTCTTGATTCCGCGATGTGTGAAGCAGGAAATCCAGCCGACGAAACCGTCATATCGTTTCCTCCGAAACCATACAGCATCTTCTTCACTCGCGTTTCGTTCTGAACCCGCAACTGATAAAAATAAATTCCCCTGGAAACAACGTCCCCGGCATTGTTCTTCCCATCCCACAGCACGCCATGTGCTCCGGCCCCCTGATTACCTGCAGCGAATCTCCGTATTTCTCTTCCAAGAATATCATACACCGTGACGGTCACATCGGCTTGTTTGTTGATCTGATATGATATTGCCGTTGAAGAAGAGAACGGATTGGGATAATTCTGCTCCAGCTTGAATTCCGAAGGCGGAGCATTGATCAGCGTTGCAGAGGTGACGAGATTGATCGAATATCGACCAGCTGTGTCTGTCAGAACTGTGACTTTCTTTGTAGAATCGCTCCTATCGACAAACGTTACGGAAGCGTACCGCACAGGACCCATTGATGTTGATATGACACCGCGCACCGTGAGTGTTTGCGCCTGCGTACTGGTCAACACCAGCGATGAAAACGTAATGAAGACAAGCACACAGAGAGCAACAAAGCCTTCAAACCCACTGTCGTTATGTTTCATTTGAACCCTCGCTTCATCTTGCCCCGGTGTTCGATCGAGTCCTCGTGTGAGGGAAAAGACCGGGTAAGTCTATCCCGACTTCTTTGAGTAACGATAGTTCTTTCTTCTCCTGCTCGCGGCGGTTGTCGCGCTTAATCGGGAAATCCAACCCGTTCGGTCTTTGCATGAAAGAAGCAAAACAGCCGATGCACCGGAATCACTGTCTGAACGTTTGTTGGGCACAACGAACTCGTTTTATGATGAGATTGATGAGAAGGGCGGTGCCGCGACGCCGCATGCGTCGAAGTGAAAACTACAGGCTATTTCATCAATACCATTTTCTTCGACTCCATAAATGCACCAGCCTGAAGTCGATAATAGTAAACGCCACTTGGGAGCGATGAGGCATCCCAGCGAACGGTGTAGACGCCGGCTGGACGCACCTCATTTACGAGCGTGCTGACCTCTCTTCCTAGTGCGTCAAACACTTTTAATGAAACAAACTCGAAACTTGAAACTCGAAACTCAATAGTCGTCGTTGGGTTAAACGGATTGGGATAATTTTGAGACAGACTAAACACAGTCGGAACTCCTCCGAGTTCTTCAACAGCCGAAATCAGATCTCCGGTTATGAAACTTGCCGTAACCGAGTAATCACTCGCCCCGTATGTGTTTACCCCACTCACACGCCAGTAGAATCTCGAGCTAGCGTCGAGAGGTTTCAGTTGGAGGAGAGTGTCAGTGACCGTGCTATCTACCGTGACCCAAGGAAATACGCTGTTGTCAGAGACCTGGACATGGTATGAAGCTGCGGTCTCTGAAGTGTGCCAGACGAGAAGAGGATTACGCTGTATGCCAATGAGGTTCAAGGGCGAAACAAGCACTGGTAGTTGAGGGCTCCATATGTACGTGCGCAACCATTGGAGAGCGGGACGTTCTCGTCCATCCAAATGCAGTAAAAATGTATTTGGATACGAACTCCACACATCATCTTCGATATAACCCCACAGTGTTATTCCTTTCACTCCGGGATTGCTCCAAAGGATCGGAAAGTACGTCTTGTATTGTGCAACCTGATTCGAATCGATCGGTTCGTCGATGTCAAACTCACTAATATAAACTGGGAGCCCGATAGCTGTAAGCCTATTGAGGTTCTTCTTAATGGTCGCTATGTCATAGATATAGGTACCGCTCGTTGCGGCGAGATGACTCCTAAACTCAAAATAATGTCCTTGCACACCGATTCCGTCGATGAGACCCCGGTTCTTCAAGAGGTTGATGAGGTTGATGTAGTTGGTGGCAGCAGAATCGCTGCCCAAGACATTATACTCATTCAAGAGAAGTTTCACACCGGGTGCACAGTATTGTCTTGCCCACTGAAATGCTGTGATGACCCAATCCCATCCGGTTGTTCCGTTCCCGCCCAATGCGTTCTTGTACGCAGGCAAAGGATTATGGAAAGGTTCATTGACAACATCGATGAACGACATTTTGGGATACCGTTGGCCGACAAGGTGAATCCAATTTTCCACCTCTGCTCTCTGATTGGCCGAATCGAGCCCATCGATCCATGATGGCTGCTGACTACCCCACACGAGAACGTGATGTTTGTAGGGTATGCTCCGTTGAGTTGCGAAATCATAGATATAATCCAGGTTAGTCCAGTTGTATTGTCCCCGCACTGACGTAACCGACCCCCACTTGCCGGCGTCGCCCGGTGTTACTTGATTCCAGTAAAGCGCAAAATTCCGCCAAACATAATAGCTCGTAGAAGCACCCAAGAACTTGCCTTTGGACTTTGCCAACTGCTGTGCAAACGATTGCAGCGGAAAGGATCCAATGACAACAATGACAAGCAAAAGGAATGTAAGGCATCGGCTTCGGGATTGAAGACTCATGTCTCGTTCTCCACCATCAGATTCACACGCGCCAGCTGTTGTCTGCCGCCGATGAGAAAGGTGAAAGCATTCATGCTGCATCACTGGTCATTCCTTCACAAAGTGCAAGTTTACGATAGAGAGAAGTCGAAGACGCTATTTCAAGAGAACCAGTTTCTTCACCGCCACGTTTGAGCCGGCCTGCAATCTGTAGAAATACACACCCGAAGGCAGATAAGAACCGTCAACCGTCACTTCGTATTGACCGGCCGAGAATGTCCCTGTTGCAAGCACCCTCACAATTTGACCGAGCGCGTTGCAGAGCACGAAATGTGCGTCGCCTCCTTGAGGTAACGAGAATTGAATCTTTGTCGTTGGGTTGAATGGATTCGGATAGTTCTGACTCAGGGCAAAGACTTGAGGCGTGCTTCCATCGACAACACTGACAAACTTGACTAAACCGGCGACAGCGGCTTTCAGGTTGTCCTTTGCTACACCCAAAGCAGTAGCCGCAGACACAGTCTCCGAATAGTTGTTGGACATTGCTGTTTTAGCTGAAGCCAGAGCTGCAGAGAAGTTACCCCAGGATGCCGTCGTGTAGTCTTTTTGCTGAAGGAGCTTGGCAACTGAGATGAGACTGTCGAGGGAATGATAGTTATTGCCCACATCTGCCACAGCATAGAACGCGGGTTTACACTGATCATTCGAGTCCCACAAGGATGAAAACGTAACAGGCAATGGAGCAGTATACCGGTCGTTCAATCCGTCCTTTGTAAGATTGATTATTTTACCCCTGCCTGAGAAGTAGCTCCTGTCTAAGTATAGCTTAAACAGTTGCGCGTATTTGTTTGCGTGTGTACTCACGGTGGCAGCAGTGGGATTGGAGGTACCCATGTCTACATAGTATTCGGTTATCGCCATCTCAGTGCATATCGTATCGAGCTTAGCATAGGTAGCTATCCATGCTTCAGCGGTTGGACGATTAATAGCATCATGGCCCTGCAAACCAATTCCATCCAGGTATCCAGCGTGAAAAATGGGGGCACAAATTCTTACAATCCCATCTGCTTTGTTGGGTTGATCGGTATTGTAGTCATTGTAATAGAGCTTCATCTGCGTTTCGCCGTACTGAACAGTGTATTTACGGGCCAGTTCAAACGCCTTCATGATATAGCTGTTGTCGCCAAAGGTCACGTACCATTCGCTGTCGGTCGTGCGGTCTGTGCCGGTATTGTCGTTCACGGCTTCGTTCACCACATCCATGGCCGACAGCACTCCCGGCCAGCCTTCATGGATCAATCTTATTATTTCTTTGATATAGTTCTCCATTCGCGCGGTCATCTTCTCTTTGGTCAATCGTGTTCCTGTAGTCGTATAGCCTGAACGGAAGAATCCTGTACCGGGGGTTTGACTGTGCCACACCAGCGTATGTCCGCGAAAAGTGAATCCTTGTCTCTTTGCCCAATTGAGTTGTGCTATGATGTTTCCATTGAATTTCACTATCGGGTGCGTTTCAATAGAATCCTTTGCCTGGCTGGTTGTTGCCGCGCTATATGCTGCAGCACTGCTGGCAATGTCAATAGTATATTGGGGCTTCATATTGTTGCCAGGTGTCATGCTGTTCATGTGATACTTCACAAGGTATCCACCATTGGAGTCAATCACGGCCGATTGGCCCGTCACGGCAGAATCACTCGGAAAACCGATATACGTATAAGATAAGATACACCCAATATAGAAATCCTTAGCGTACACACTTTTGAGCGCCGGAACATTGGTTTGAATTTGGGCAAACGAATATGTGGAGACAGCGATGAGGAGAGCTACAACAACGATTTGATGCTTCTTCATGAGACCGCCTTTTGATTTGTTCACAGAGTTCTTTCCGCTGCTCCAACGCCTGATACTGAAAAGCGGAGTCAAGTTTTACCAAAACCTATCTCAAAAAGGATAACAGTCATTCCCGCTCGTCTTCGCGTTTTGTGCGTCCCGCTGTTGTTGAGCGGGAAAGCGGGAATCCAGACAGCGCGTTCTGGACTCCCGATAGAGACATTCGGGAGTGACATCGGGTTCTTGAGTTTTATTCAATCTGATTGCAACGTACTCCAGAATAATTTACGCACCTTGGAGTTATGAATCTAGGAGGATGCTGAAAAAGACAATCATCGACTCAAATCCCAGCTCGCCTTCATAGTGCTCGGTTGGGCTGGCGGGGACGCTTTTGGAAACGCGAAACCGTGTTTCCAAAAACAAGCAGCCCGCCCGTGAACCACGGACGGGCTGCAGTTGAAGCAAAGTGAAGAGAAACTACTTCATGTAAAGAAGCTTCTTCACAGAAGAGAAGGTGCCTGAACCATCCTCGTTTCGCGTATCAATCCGATAGAGGTACGCGCCACTGCTCAGGCCGGCCGGGTTCCACTGAACCGTGTACCGGCTTGGTGCCTGTACTCCGTCGATGAGCTGGGCGACCATACGACCAAGCACATCGTAAATACGGATCGTCACATGAGCAACCTTCGCAACATCATAGCGGATCGTCGTCGAAGGATTGAACGGATTTGGATAGTTCTGCAAGAGTGCGAATTCTCTCGGTACATCACTCGTTCCTTCCACAGCAGTAGCAACGCTGCCAAGAGGACTGGCAACAGAATCAACGAGATCAACCTTCACATCAGTCAATTTCAACGCTGTTGTTGAATAGTTGTGATCCAACGTGAAATAGACACTATTGAATTGGCCGGTCGCCAGTGGGCTGTTTTTGTCAACTAACAGTGAACTGAAGGTATAACCCCCGCTCTTGACCAGACTAACTCCTACTTTGGCTGTTCCATTAGCCCGGGGAGCAACTGTTATAGTAAAGTTGTAGACCCCTGCCCCGCCTACTGCATTTGCAGGCGTTTGAGCCGTTTGACCAACAACATAGCTACTTGTGAGCCGGCCGGCAGCGGCAGCCGGATAATCATTTTGCAGCCAGGCTCCGTTCACGACGGCACCCGTAGTTCCTTGTTGGCTGAGTCCTGACCAGGTTGCAGCACCACTGGTGCCGGTCGGTGGTATGAACAGATAGCCGGAGGTATAAGCCTCGGATCCTGACCAGCGAGTGGAATCTACGCTTGTCTTTATCAAGCTTCCCGCACTTGTCGTGTAGAATGTACCAAAACGGAGTGAGCCCGGTGACTCAAACCCGCCGCCCACAAATTCCATTACTCCGGTGATGACAAGAGCTTTTCCCACAGCTGGTTTCACAACGTCAACAAAAGCACCGCGAATGGATGTCCAGCGCGAGTTCGGAGTGGTACCTGATATGGTAGCATTGCCAATGACATCACCCGGCGTAAACTTCCAGTTGTTGATTCTGCCGTCACCAATGAAGCCCCAACTATCGATATAGAATGCTTGCCATGGAGCATCCGGTACTGTGATCGGAGCGCCCATGTCAACCTGCACATCCGTCAATGCCATAGCTCTGGCCTTCGTGTTGCCGTTGCCGTTGTTCATGGCAAAGGTAACAGAATTGAACTTCGTTGTCTTTCGTGTAAGAGTTGTATCGATGGATGTTCCACCAAACCAATAACTATTATCATCCTTTATCAGGTAGAATCTG
>JBGPAN010000025.1:0-17013 GCA_041480785.1 Bacteroidota bacterium
ACTTTCGTCGCATCGGCTTGATAAGTTTCTCCGAGGCATATCGTTTAGCTTCTTAACGTTACGAACCGCCGTATACGGATCCGTACGTACGGTGGTGTGAGAGGACAGCCGGTGAAATAATCACCGGCTTCCTACTCGATTTACGATGTACATCGGCTCATCGGGTTGAGTCACCATGCTGCAGATCGTCGGACAACTATCTGCCGGATCAACCGCTCAGATGGTAGTTCGACAAGCATGCCGGAGATGGTCGAGTCCTTCACCTGATAGCTCCAGCGACCCCGGATGCGTGTTTTGAACTCCGAAGTTCAGGTTCTGGTTGCGGCGGAAAATGCGAATCCCAGATTGTACATGGGAACGGTCGCGCCGTTGATAATCTTTGAAGCCTTCAACATAACGCTGTCCCGCGAGCTGCCCACGTTCGTTGATGCAACATTGTTCTTATTTCACGACGAGCATCTTCTTCGTCTCAACGAACTGACCTGCCTTCAGGCTATAGAAGTAAATCCCAGTTGGGACGTTCGATGCGTTCCATCGTATGGAGTAAGTACCAGGGGCCTTTTGTTCATCCATGAGCGTCGCGACCTCTTCTCCGAGAGCATTGTATACCTTCAGTGTCACAAATTCTCCGCCGGAGGCGGATCCGCCTTTGGCGGAGAATTTGGGAATTCGAAATTCGAAATTGGTCATTGGATTAAACGGGTTTGGATAGTTCTGCGAAAGTTCAAACGCAAGCGGACCGACAAAAGGAGTCTCTTGGATAAACGTCGGTGGGAAAACCGTCGTTATCGTGAAATCAACCCAGAACAGGCCGGTGCAATTCGGTACGGACGATCGGAGAGCGCTTCCGATCGTGAGTGGAGGATCAGCATATTGCTTCCACCATGTCGTATCGATCTTATAGCCGAACTGAAACGCCACGTTGTTCGGAGAGAACTTACTTCCCCATACTTTGAATTCACTGACCATAGAGTTCAACGAAGGAAACTGCTGACTGTCGTCGACGAACAGGATGTTGCCCCGGTACGAAGGAGGCATCCAGCTTGTTGCATAGTGCTTCAGAAAGAGCGAATACGACGAATCGAAAGACTTGACTTTTGCCTCCCACGCCAGCGCCTCGGCGTCGGCGACTTTTCGTCCGGCGGAGTTTGTGTTCGCATAGAACCATTCAATGTCAACGCCGAAGCCCTTGACACACGTATGCTGTCTGTAGCGCCCCAAGACGAGAGTGATCAATGTGTCCATCGAAGCGGCCCCCGGTTCGACCTGTAGCCAGATGTTGACACCGGCGGAATCGAATCGCGAGAGGTACGCTTCATTCTGGTCAGTGCTGATGAATTGGATGTATGGATACGTGCTACCGTTGCCAGGAAAATTCATCTGTGTCACACCGTTGTCCTGGTAGAGACTGACAATCCATATCCCCGCAGGTGTTGCGCCTGAAAACTTCTGCGCCATGCGTTGTCCTGCGGAAATCCAGTATTCGGGTGAGGGGAACTGCCTGTTAGGATAGCTGCCGAGAATTCGGGAAGCACGAAACCCCACTACGAAAGGCGGCGATGCCATGCTGGTGAGGGAGGTCTGGCCTTGAACCCCGGTCATCAACACAAGAACGAGAGTCAAAAAAGTGAATCCTGAGCGCATGAATGGTTGATGAGCAGTTTCTGGGTTCAATGTGCACCGCCAGTCAGGCGACTACTCGTGGCAGGTGGCATAAAAAATCGGCTCACTTCGAGGATGATGAACTCTCCTTCGGAATAATGATAAGCCTGACTCTCCAAATTTTGTTCGCACCCTGGACGAATGTCATGAGATACCGTGCTTCTGCCGAGCTGGTTCGCTTCCCTTCTCTATTATAGATATTAAACCCCATTCGTCCAATAGAATACGCATTGTCATTGTCGACACTTGAAAAATCCGTCCGCTGCGACCGTTCGCAATTACTAGTTCGCCAAAATGATCAAGCCAATAAAGGCAGGAACGACTTGCACGAGCGCAGATCGCCATAGTCTTCTGGCTGAGAGAAAGAGCACTATCCCAGCGATGGAGATCGACACCAATCCATAGAGGATCAGAACATTACCAGCGAACACGCCATCATGCATCACCAAAACTCCGTTTCGTAGGAGCCAGCCGACAATAATCGCGATCGCCAAGAGAAGATTGTAAAAGCCCTGGTTCCATGCAAAAAGCTTTGTCATCTTCGCCTCATCGGAAGAGAGCCCAAACACTCATCTGGTAGAGGAACGGTCCCAGAGAAGACTCTCGAGAGAAAAGACATACATGTGTATGATTGCGGGAAGCAAGATGAGGATATCCATCGGTCGGGCCTTTCCTGGGTTCGGTGTGACGAAGAATCCATCGCAGCGTGAATCATACAAAGAGTTGACGCGGAAAATCTCTCAGCGTCTACACTCTCTCTCGCCGTCAATATCCTATGCGAACATTGGATGACACAGGAAGATTCCATTTCCCTGGAACGCCCTGCAGGTGTCGAGGGTAGCAAGAGTGCCCCGGGCCTGCCGTCTCCGTATTCACCCCAATGAACTGTCTGGTTGTTCTACGGGAACAACAGCTGGCTGGAGATGATCTTCACGGGATTTTCTGAACTGAAGCGTAGCGAAGAAAGAAATGAGCATGAGGACGCTGCCAAAGAAATACGGGTAGCCATCGTGGATTTCGAACAGCGCCCCTCCGATGATTGGACCAATAACCATAGATGCAGCCATGAGTGAGGTGAGAATTCCAAGGGCCTCACCCTTCATCAGAGGGTCGACGTGTCCTGTCACTTCGCTTGTGATGACAACGCGTTGCACTGATTGAGCTGTCGCAAACAGCGGGAGGGCGAGATAGAACAACGGAAGAATGTCCGAGCCAAAGAAGACGTAACTCACCCCCAGCATAATGGTCATGATGATCTCCAGCCGTGTTTCAGTGAAGTACTTCAACCATATGCGCCTCAGGAGAAGTGTCTGGTTAAGAGCAGCGAAAATGCCCGTTGAGGTGAATATCAAACCCGTGCTGAATGAATCGAAATTGTACGCATGCTTGCCGTACAGAGCGAAGATTGACTGTGCGGCGGAAATCGAAACAGCGAAGAACAACCAGCTCGAGAAATATGGCCGGAGTGTCTTGTTGACAGCAGCCCGAGCCAGAGGAGCGAGAGGATTGAACGATATCCTGGCATGGGGATCGCGCCGGCGGTGTGTTTCGGGGAGAAAGAAATACGCCAGCGTTGTGTTGAGTGCCGCGAGACCGCCAGCGCACCAGAATGGAAACGAATGCGAGACCGTGCTCAGCAAACCGCCCAAAAACGGTCCGATCATGAAGCCCACTCCGAATGCTGCTCCAATCAGACCAAGATTGGCGGAGCGCTCTTTATCGTCGCGTGCAAGGTCGACAAGGCAGCCTTGCGCGACTGTGAAGTTGCCGGCGGCGGCGCCGTCGATGATCCTCCCAAGGAACAAAAGCGGGATGCTCGTGGCGCCTGCAAAAACAAACCATCCGATCGCTGTGCTGGTAATACTGGTGATGAGAACGGGTCGACGCCCGATCTTGTCGGAGAGTGCTCCAAGAAACGGACTGCTGAGGAAAGCGAAAAAGGCAAACGAGGCAAATAGGAGCGTAATCACAAACGGCGATGCGCCGAATGATCCCATATAGAACGGGAGTATCGGGATGACAATCCCAAATCCAATGACATCGACAAACACGGTGAACAAAACGACGAGCTTTTCTCTTTGCATATCCCTATAACACAGAAAGTGCTGAGGAAAATCCCGCTAACAAACTACCAGGAGGTTGCTGAAGAAGCCCATCATCGACTGTCCGAAGTCCCGAAGGGATGCCTTTGGCAGACCCCTTTGGGCAAGTCGACGCCTTTGAAAGCGCGAAACCCTTTCCCAAGAGGACCCCGTTGGGGCGGGTTCTGTAAGAATTAAGCCGACCGATTTATCGGATGGCGCGGTAAGATCGTTTTTCAGCAAGTGGCTAGAGGCAAATCTTTCCGAGAATCACCGGCTTTCGCGCCCCGGTCACTTGCGGAATGTTCGCCGCATGTTCAGAGATTGTTTCATTCGCAAGAACGGCAAAGCATACCGCCTCTTTCGCATCCGAAGAAAACCCGGCAGATTCCACACGCCGCACCGGGACTGGGCGAAAATAATCGCGTAGTGCCTCCATCATGGCCCGGTTATGTGTGCCTCCGCCACTGACAAGGACTTCATCGGGCTTCATTTTTGCAGCGATGAATCTGTTGTATTGGTCAAACACCGTGAACGGTGTCAACTCCGTGGCGGTAGCGATCAGATCTTCGCGTTTCGTGGTTCGCACCAGCCTCTCGATTTGTGGCAGAAATGAAGCGCCAAAGAGTTCTCTGCCTGTTGACTTCGGAGGTTTCTTGGCGAAATAGGGGTGGGAAACAAAACCCAGTAACAATGCCGGGAGAAGTTCTCCGCGCAATGCCGTACGCCCGGCTCTGTCAAACTTCTTGCCATACCATCGTGACATCAATGCGTCGACGATCATATTTCCCGGCCCTGTGTCGAAAGCCATGACGTCGCGGATGGAACAATTCTTTGGAAGAGCAGTAACGTTTGCGATCCCGCCGATGTTGAGGAGTAGCCGGTTCTTCTTCTTTGAACGAAACATGAGGTAATCGAAATACGGTACGAGCGGAGCTCCCTGGCCGCCTGCAGCCATATCCGCAGTGCGGAAATCACCAACGGTGACGATGCCGGTGAGCTGTGCAATCGTCGAAGGATCTCCGATCTGAAGCGTTGAACTGATACGCGTTCCGAAGGCGCGCTTCGCCACAGGTAGATGGTGAACCGTTTGCCCGTGCGACCCGATGAGGTCGACAGAGGAAAGCGGGATTTGTGCTTTGCGCACTACTTTCTTCACCGCGTCGGCAAAGAAATGTGCCACGAGCGCGTTGAGTTCGCACAATAGGTCCACACTTCCGCTTCCTGGCAAAGAATTGATGAGGAGAAGTTCACGAAAACCTTCGGGGTACTTGTAGGAGCCAAACGTAAGCTGTTTCAGTCGTGTTGCTGAACCGCTGCCCGTCACCTTGACCAGCGCTGCATCAATTCCATCTGCCGATGTTCCGGAAATCAGACCGACGATGAGTTTGGTTTTCTTTCTCTGCAGAGTTGAAAGGCGTGACATGTAGATCTTGTGATTGTTGATTTTTGTGGCGACTTTTCGCTACTTCATCAAGAATACATAGAAGGACGTTCGTGAAGAAACCAGCTGATCGAAGTATTCTCCTAGGTGCTCATATGTCCATCGTTGGCGGCGTTCATTGCGCAGTTGAACGTGCCGCGTCGATCGGGTGCACGACCATGCAAATGTTTGTGAAGAACAACAACCGGTGGCGCGGGAAAAAGCTGACGGCGGAAGACATCTCAACCTACAAAAAGCTCCTCCGGGAATCAAGCATCGGGCCGGTGGTCGTGCATGACACATACCTCATCAATCTTTGTGCGACGAACAAAGACATCCTTCAAAAGTCGCGTGATGCCTTGAAAGATGAACTCGATCGATGTGAGATGCTTGGTGTTGAATACCACAATTTCCATCCCGGATCTCATATGGGAGCCGGAGAAAGAGATGGGATCCAAAGAATCGGAGAATCATTGAACCTCATCCACGGGCAGACCGCCGGCTATCGCGTCAAAAGTGTCATTGAGACAACGGCTGGACAAGGGACGGCAATCGGTCACCGGTTTGAACACCTGCGTCACATCATCGATCTCGTTGAGCAGCAGGAGCGGATGGCGGTGTGCGTGGATACATGTCATATTTTTGCAGCCGGGTACGACATCGTGACGGACGCCGGATACGAACAGACGTTCAGAGAATTTGATTCTGTCGTTGGTCTCGATCGCCTTGTCGCGTTTCATGTCAACGATGCAAAACGCGAGCGAGGCTCACGTGTTGACCGGCATGAGCACATCGGGAAGGGGACGATCGGAAAAGCAGGCTTTCGGTTGCTGATGAACGACGACCAGTTCAAATCCATCCCGAAGATCCTGGAGACACCCAAAGGACCCGAGCTGAAAGAAGATGTGAAGAACATGAGGGTGTTGAGGAGTCTCATGAAGAAGTAAGACGGGAAACGCAGAAATAGGCATTCTTTTTGCACATTATTTCTTGAAGGCGCGACGCTGATTTCCTTTTTCTTCTTGCTGGGATGACTAGAAGGGCGCTCTGTCGTTTCTCCCCCCCCTCTTTCCATCGACCTGCGTTTTCACTGTGATTACGGGGCTCTTTTCGTTGGACACCTTTGCGAAAACCCGTGACATTCGGCAATTCAGTCGCGCTGGTGAGGCGAAAATCGCGAAACTCTCCTTATTCTCCACCGTCTAACCCTATGCAACTTGTCAGGGAAGAACATACAGAGATCACCTGATCATATCAAGAATAGTCTGTGAGGAGTGTACATAATGAAGAAGAGTATCTACATCGTTGGGGGAGTGGTCGTCGTGCTCGCTGTATGTGCATACGTCCTGTTTGCCAAGCGCGATAGCCACAAGTATGATTTCAGGTTTGACAAAGTGTCCAAGGGCGACCTGATGGTGTACGTCACGGCAACGGGTACAATCAATGCAGTCATCAGTGTTGACGTTGGAACACAGGTCTCCGGCATTGTTACAAAACTGTTCGCCGACTTCAACTCGGTCGTCAGGGCTGGCGAAGTGATTGCGAGGATTGACACGACCTTCCTCTATCAATCGGTGAAGGACGCCGAAGCAAGTCTCGACCGGGCCAGGGCACAATTTGCTGACAGCAAGAGAAACCTCGATCGCGTTTCCGAGCTTTTTAAGAAAGGACTCGAGTCGGAGTTGAACTACTCTGCTTCGCTGACGACCTTTGAGTCCAATCAGGCGTCTCTGAAACAAGCGCAGGCATCTGTTGATCGCGCAAAGATCAACCTTGCATACGCTACCATCTATGCACCGATCAACGGTGTCGTGACGGACAGGAAAGTCAATGTGGGCCAGACAGTGGCCGCAAGTTTCTCATCTCCAACGCTTTTCACTATTGCCAACGATCTCAAACGTATGCAGGTCCAAACCACCGTCGATGAATCAGACGTTGGAAAGATCAGTATTGGTCAGGAAGCCACTTTCACGGTCGATGCATATCCTGAAGAAAAGTTCACAGGTCAAGTATCGCAGATTAGGCTTGCTCCTCAATCAATCCAGAATGTGGTCAACTATATCGTCATCATCGATGTGCAAAATGATCAATTGAAGCTCATGCCTGGTATGACCGCCAATGTCAAGGTGCTGGTAGCCAGCGCAACCGATGTTCTGAGAGTCCCGAACATGGCGCTTCGCTTCCAGCCGCCCACAGACATTACTGATACGGCGGCCATGAATGCCATCCGTGGGGGATTTGGTGGAAGGGGCGACATGGGCGGTGACAGCACGAGGATTGGACGCAACTCTGCAGGCACTGGTGACAGCACAAGGATGGGAAGAAACTTTGCAGGTGCTGGTGACAGCGCGGGTCGAGGCGGCTTTGGTCAAAACCGGCAAGGTGGTGGGCAAGGAACAGAAGGGGGAGGATTCCGGCCACAGGGAGATATGATGGGACGCTTCCAGGCAATCAGAGATTCAATCCAGGCGGCTCACAAAGGGAAGCTGAGCCAGGAAGAAATGAGAGCCGAAATGCAAAAGCTCTTTGCAAACAGGATGTCTCCGCGAAACCAGGCAATACCTCCAACGGCGTCGAGACAAGCGGCTTCGAGCGATGCTGCGAAGTTTGGCATTGTCTCCAAGTTTCCCGAATATCAAAAGAGTGCATATGTTCCCTCTCACCAATCGGGAAGAGGAAGAATCTGGATATTGAAAGCAAACGGTCTGCTTGAACCGATTTCTGTGCGAACCGGACTCAACGACGGACGATTCACTGAAATATCAACTATGAGACTCAATCCCGGAGATCAGGTCGTCCTCGGTGCTTCATCGGGGGACGCTGCTGCCGATCAGGCACGGAGCCCGCTCACAGGTCAGGGACAGCAACGGCCGATGGGCGGAGGAGGCGGTTTCGGACGATGATCCACGAGATAACAACAACACCTGCTCAGAAAGACGGGCTCCTTATCCAGATCGATCACCTGTCGAAGGTGTATCAACTGGGGGAAGTCGATGTGCATGCGCTGCGGGGAGTCTCGGTGACCGTTTCGCCCGGGGAGTTTGTCGCAATCATGGGCGCTTCTGGCTCAGGAAAATCGACGTTCATGAATATCCTGGGGTGTCTCGACAAACCTACGAAGGGGGGCTATTTCCTTGAGGGCATCGATGTCAGCAAACTGACGCGGGATGAACTTGCCGCCATCCGTAATCTGAAAATCGGGTTTGTCTTTCAGGGATTCAATCTACTCTCGCGGACATCAGCGCTTGAAAACGTGGAACTCCCACTTTTCTATTGTTCAATTTCCAACAAACTCCGGAAATCAAAGGCAATCGCCGCTATTGAGCGGGTCGGCCTTGGGGACAGGATTCACCACTACCCCAATCAGCTCTCCGGCGGACAACAGCAACGCGTTGCGATCGCCCGGGCGCTGGTAAACGATCCCAGCATCATCCTTGCCGACGAGCCGACAGGAAATCTGGACAGCCGGACAAGTGTCGAGGTCATGGGAATCTTCCAGGAACTGAACAACAATGGAATCACAGTAATTCTTGTGACGCACGAACCGGATATTGCACAGTTCGCGAAGCGGCACATTGTGTTCCGCGACGGAAAAATCAAATCCGACAAGATCAACCCTAACCCGAGAATCGCGTCCGAAGTCTTGAAGGAACTGCCCATGATCGATGAAGAAGAGGAGGCGGCATGAAGATCCTGAATATTCTTCTCTCGGCATTTCGAGCATTGCAGCGAAACAAGATGCGAACCTTCCTTACCATGTTGGGCATCATCATTGGTGTGGGAGCGGTCATTGCTATGCTAGCGATTGGGCAGGGGGCTGAGTTTTCCGTGAAACAGCAAATTGCCGCATTGGGCACGAACATCCTGATGGTCTATCCTGGAGCTCAGCAGCAGGCAGGTGTGCGTACAGCGGCAGGATCTGCCGTCACGTTGACAGAAGATGATGCCCTTGCGATTTCAAGAGAATGTCCGGCGGTGCGATACCTTTCGCCCGGTTCCGGCGCTGGGGGTCAGGTTATTGCGGGAAACTTGAACTGGTCCACCGGTATTCAAGGTGTCGGGTCTGATTATCTTGAAATTCGCCAATGGTCTGTAGAGTACGGCGAGTTCTTTACGGATCAGGATGTGAAAGCTGCGGCAAAAGTCTGCGTGCTTGGAAAAACAGTTGCAGACAACCTGTTCCCTGAAACGAGTGCGGTTGAACAAACCGTCCGTATACGAAACGTTCCGTTCAAAGTCGTGGGCGTTTTGACGAAGAAAGGTCAGAATGCAAATGGCCAAGATCAGGATGATCTGATTCTTGCACCGTACAGCACCGTGATTCGGAGACTCACTCACTGGCCCAACTTACGGTCGATTCTTATTTCAGCGAACAGTGTGGCTGAGATCCCAGTCGCTCAGAAACAAGTGACCGAAGTTCTCCGTATGAGACACAAGATTCAACCGTACGATGCTGATGATTTCACAGTCCGTAATCAAACAGATTTGGCAACAACAGCGACGGCGACAACGGAGATTATGACAGCTCTTCTTGCGAGCATCGCGTCGGTGTCGTTGCTCGTCGGCGGTATAGGGATCATGAACATCATGCTTGTCTCGGTCACCGAGCGAACTCGCGAAATCGGCATCAGGATGTCGATCGGAGCCCGATCAAGAGATATTTTGACACAGTTCCTTATCGAGGCGCTTGTGCTCAGCCTTCTCGGGGGTGTTACCGGTATCATACTGGGGACTGTCGGATCGTCAGTCATTTCCTCGATTCTGAAGTGGCCCACGATCATTACGCCATTTTCTGTATTTCTGTCATTTGGATTTTCCATTGCCATTGGAATTTTCTTTGGCTTCTATCCGGCGAGAAAAGCGGCAATGCTGAATCCGATTGACGCGTTGCGGTACGAATAACACGAGGAATGAGCCGCGCGAGGACGTGCTGGTGGGAACATTTGTTGCGATGCGCGGCTCAAATTCCTAACACGAGTTTTACACTCCACCCAACAGTGGAGCGTCCATTCAACATGCAGCGCTTGTGCACTTCACACTCCGGTGCCGGTGCTGCTTATATCGCGGCAGACTGTCTCCTTCCCTGGCATCTGCCGCGATTCCTTTTCTATGCGGGACCGCCAGCACCCACAGAAAAGAAGCCTGTCTCAGAATCGGGAACGGCTGCTTGACATCTACTGCGTCCTATCGTACATTTCGCCTCGAGGACTTTCCATGCAAGACGCGAAAACACTGAAAGATCTGCTGGCGCACAACACCCGTATGGGCGAGCTTTTCAATCGCATGCCCGATGATTGGGTGCTGTGCTATTCGTGCGGTCATCGATGCAAGATTCCCCCGGGCCGGGATGGTATTTGTAAGATCCGTTTCAACCGTGACGGAAAACTCTACGTGCCGTGGGGCTATGCGGCCGGAGTGGCACTCGACCCGATTGAGAAAAAGCCGTTCTTTCATGCTTACCCCGGCGCGAAAGCATTGAGCTTCGGCATGCTCGGATGCGACTATCACTGCGAGTACTGTCAGAACTGGATCACGTCGCAAGCGTTGAGGGACCCTGAAGCCATTTCAGGCATTCAACCGATAACCCCGGAAGAATTTGTCGACGCAGCGTTACGTGCGAAAGCAAAAGTCGTCACGAGCACGTATAACGAGCCGCTCATAACAAGCGAATGGGCCGTCGAAATCTTCAAGCTCGCCAAACGCGTCGGTTTGGTAACATCATACGTCTCAAATGGCAACGGAACACCGGAAGTGCTGGAATACCTCCGGCCGTGGGTCGATCTCTTCAAAGTCGACCTCAAGAGTTTCAACCAGAAGTCATACTCTCAACTTGGCGGCGTCCTGCAGAATGTTCTCAATACAATCCAGACTTTGCACCAGAAGGGCTTCTGGACCGAAGTCGTGACGCTTCTAGTTCCAGGATTCAATGATTCGGACGGAGAGTTGAAGGAGATAGCGCGATTCATCGCGTCTGTCTCACCCGACATCCCATGGCATGTCACGGCCTTCCATCAGGATTATCGAATAACCGATCCTGCGAATACGCCGGTGAGCACGCTCCTTCGAGCCCGTGAGATCGGGCTCACTTCCGGACTTCATTATGTCTATTCAGGCAACCGGCCCGGCGAAGTGGGTGAAACAGAAAACACTTTCTGCCCATCATGCCGCACCACACTGATCGAGCGCTACGGGTTTCGGATTTTGAGCAACAAGCTAAAGAAGGGGGGCTGCTTCAACTGCGGAGTGAAGATTGCAGGACGATGGGAGTAAGCTTGTATATTGAATCCGCGATGACACGAAGACCATTAGACGTTTCCGCACCTTGAACCAGTCTATTTCATACAGCACCGTTGCACACCTGTACGACTCCTACGTCAACACCGATTTCGATCTCCCATTTTTTCTTGATGAGGCGAAGAACGCTCGGGGAAAAGTCCTCGAGCTTGCGTGCGGGACCGGCCGCCTTTCCATTCCATTGCTTCAGGCTGGCGTCGATCTCACATGCGTCGACTATTCAGAAGAGATGCTTGAGATCTTTCGAAAAAAGCTGGAGATAAACCACTTGTCATGTCGGATCTTCAATCAGGACATGACGGACCTCTCGCTGCCTGACCGTTTCGACTTGATCTTCATCCCGTTCCACTCTTTTGCGGAAATCCTTGACGAATCGAAGCATGCACGAGCTCTGGCAAAGATGCGGGAACATGTTGCCGAGGCAGGTCGGTTTATTTGTACACTGCATAATCCGGTCGTGAGAACCCGATCCATGGATGGGACAATCAAAGAGCTTGGTCGTTTTCCCGCTGGGGCAGGGCGAACCCTCATTGTCTCTACTTGTTTCAAGTATGATGAGTACTCTCAAACTGTCAATGGAATTCAATTCTATGATGTGTACGGAGCTCAGGATATTCTTGTCGAAAAGAAACAGCTTCCCGTGTCATTTCATCTGTTTCACAGAAGCCAATTTGAGAAGCTTGCTCACACAGCCGGATTCAAGGTCGTCCAACTCTACGGTGACTATGAACGCTCTCCATTTAATGAGGCGAAGAGCCCGTTCATGATATGGGTCCTGGAGCGGGCGAACGAAGAGAGCACCATCTAGAGCGAAGGGGAGGAAACGCCATCGTGGCGCTGTCTACAGAAATTGGAGTCGCTATAAGGCCTGATGGAAAAAAGCTTGTTTGCAGAAGCAGATATTGTTGAAAGCACAGTGCTCCTCACGTACGATGGACCCATCCTCAATCACCCTACCCGGCTATCCATCCAGATTGATGATGACAAGCACATCGAAGGCACGGACGACTCAAATGCTTTTCTAAATCATAACTACGACGCCAATGCGTACGTCGACTGGAGAGCACCGTGCCTGTGCGCGAAAAGGAACATAGCAAGAGGCGAAGAGATTACGTGCAACTGTTTTACAACCGACTTCGAACTCCGTGAACCACTTTTCTGCACGTGTGGATCTCCCGCATGCAAAGGAGAGATCAAGGGATTCTGGTACCTGACTCCAGAAGAGCAACGTGAGCTCAGGCCATGGCTGCCGCCGTTTCTGCAGCGAAAACCACATTAACCTGAAATCAACCCTTAATGGAAATCCGAGTTCAGTTTCCGGTGGACGTTCTTCTGCTTTCCCGGTATCATTCTCCCGAAACACTCAAGCTAGTTCATCGAGGAGAATGATGATGACCCTGCCCTCATTCAAAGAAATGGAACGCGCCTACAAGCATCGTGATGCTTCGTACGACGGTCTCTTTTTCCTGGCGGTTCGCACCACCGGGATCTTCTGTCGTCCGTCGTGTCCCGCCCGCAAGCCGCTGAACTCTAACGTCGAGTATTTTTCATCGCCGCGCGAAGCCGTGTTTGCCGGTTATCGCCCATGCAAAAGATGCCGTCCGATGGAAACAAACGGAAAACCACCCGAGTGGGTCGGATTGTTGTTGTCAGCAATCGAGAAAAATCCTTCAGCCCGCTATTCCGACGGCTACCTGCGTTCGATCAGCGTTGGTCCTACACGTGCACGACGGTTCTTCCTCAAGAACTACGGAATGACATTTCAGGCGTATTGCCGGGCTCGGCGCCTGGCAAAGTCGTTTGAGCAGATTCGCTTGGGGGTTGACCTCGACGACGTAGCGCTTGGCTACGGCTACAACTCCCATAGCGGATTTCGAGATGCTTTCGCGAAGACCTTCGGCGCCGCACCGGGGAAAAGCAGAGGAGCCAACTGCATCGTCACTTCGTGGGTTGAAAGTCCCTTCGGACCGCTCCTCGCCGCCGCGACGTCAGAGGGAATCTGTCTACTTGAATTCACGGATCGTCGAAGGCTGGATCACCAGTTCTCGCGTCTGAGGAAGTACTTTCGCTGTTCCATTGTTCCCGGAGAGAACGACCACATCGTGCAACTGAAGAATGAACTGGCAGAATACTTCGAGGGCAAGAGAAAGCGATTCTCTATCAAGCTGTTTTACCCCGGTACCCCTTTTGAGCAGAAGGTGTGGAATGTTCTGTTGACGATTCCGTACGGTTCGACAGTTTCGTACGAAGACATTGCTAAGACGATCGGCTCCCCGGGGGCAAGCCGTGCGGTCGGGAGGGCGAACGGATTCAACCGCATCAGTATAGTGATCCCATGTCACCGTGTTATCAATAAAAACGGAGAACTTGGCGGATACGGCGGTGGCTTGTGGAGAAAGAAAATGTTGCTATCGTTGGAAAAGGGGAACAAATGAATTCACGTGAAGCGTGTTCCACTGCATCTCTCGCAGCATCTTCCGGCAACTTCTGACAAGAGGCATGAATTTGAAAGCAATGCTGTTGCACAAGATCAGCAATCTGGAAGAGAACCGCGAACCATTGCGATTCTCAGAGATCAAGGATCCTTCGCCAGTCGAAAACGAGATCCTGGTTCGGGTCTCCGCGTGCGGGGTGTGCCACACGGAACTGGATGAAATCGAGGGGCGGACAATGCCGTGTCTTCCGGTTGTGCTTGGCCATCAGGTCGTTGGAAAAGTTGCTGCTCTGGGAAAAAACGCGAACCGGTTCAAACTTGCTGACCGGGTTGGCGTCGCCTGGATCTTCTCAGCCTGCGGGATCTGCAAGTTCTGCAAGTCAGGAGAGGAAAATCTCTGTGCAAATTTCAAAGCGACTGGTCGGGATATCAACGGCGGATACGCGGAATTGATGACCGTGCATGAAGATTTTGCCTATTCAATTCCAGAAGTCTTCACTGATGCAGAAGCAGCGCCGCTTCTCTGCGCTGGTGCGATTGGCTATCGGTCCCTCCGCCTCTCGGGTATCGCCGATGGGCAAAACCTGGGCTTGACGGGCTTTGGCGCCTCCGCACATCTCGTTTTGAAAATGGCGAAGCACCGATATCCCAACGTGAAAGTCTTCGTTTTCGCCCGGAGTGAACGGGAACAAGAATTCGCAAAAGAACTTGGCGCGGTGTGGTCAGGCGATACAACAAACCAGTCACCGCAGAAACTCGATGCAATCATCGACACGACGCCGGCATGGATGCCAGTTGTTGAGGCATTGAAGAACCTCGAGCCAGGTGGTCGACTCGTTATCAACGCGATCCGAAAAGAAGAAGCAGACAAAGAAATCCTCCTGGGCCTCAGCTATCCGAATCATCTCTGGCTGGAAAAAGAGATCAAGAGTGTTGCTAACGTCGCGCGAAGCGATGTGAGCAGCTTTCTCCAACTGGCCGCTGATATGCGGATCAAACCCGAGGTCGAAGAATACACTCTGCAGGAAGCCAACCGGGCTCTCGCCGAGCTCAAGGCGGCGAAGATTCGCGGGGCAAAAGTCCTGCGGCTTTGATGGCACCTTCCGACCCTTCTCAACATTTGTCGGACAATCCCACCTCAAATCCCGTGATTCTTTCCGGAGAAAAGAGTATTTTTCTTTACTATAATTTTCTTTTCACTTTCGGTCCGACAGATTCGTGCGCCTATTCCTTTCTTCTCTCTTTTCCCTCATTGTCATGTTCCTGGCGAGTTGCTCCGGTCCGCCACAGACAACGAGGGAAACTTTGGGAGTCGTCCCTGTTCAGCCGAGGCTCGCCACTACTGTCAGAATTGCCGCTCTCGATCTCTTCAATCTCAAACGTCGCATCGAGAAGAAGGACATTGAACGTTTTGCCGAGGTCATCAAGAAGGAACAAATCGAAGTTCTTGCGGTACAGGGGATTTCGCGATATCCCAATGTAAAGACCCGCATTGATTTCGTGGAAGAATTTCCCGCACGCGCCGACATGCGTCGAGCGTTCGGAGAAACCATCGACATGTCGGGGCAACAACGTGTGAACGCGGTGTTCAGTATCTATCCAATTCAATGGAGCAACAAGAAAGAATTCGATGTGCCGTCTGCGTTCTTCGAATCTGCTCTTCAGGTCTCGATCGATGCGGGAGTCAGAGACCTTATTATTGTCAGCACCAGGTTGCCGGAAAAGGCAACAGCGAAAGAACTTGTATCGTGTGCTCAAACGATCGCGGGACTCCAAACAAAAACTGACAAACCCTTCATTGTAACGGGCAATCTCCCGATACTTAGCAAAGTGAAAGTTCCGGAGTCGTTTACCGATATTCAGTCTGCCCTTCCGGCTGATGCCGGAAAAACGGTGACCGCTCACATCTGGTACGCACGTGGGAATCTGTTCAGACCACTGAGCGCCAGAACGGTGAAAACGGAACTTGGAACAATGACCGTTGTAGAATTTGGACTGTATCAACCAGCTCTTTCTCAATGAGGCGAGTATGTGGAATTTCTCTGAAACGATGCTCGAGATCGTCCTTCGGACGTCGATCGTCTACGCGGTGATTCTGATTGGCATCCGGTTGGCAGGAAAGCGAGAAGTCGGCCAAATGACACCGTTTGATCTGGCACTTCTCCTGCTGATATCGAACGCCGTTCAGAACGCAATGACGGGTCCGGATACCTCCGTCAGCGGCGGAATTGTCGCGGCTGTCACGCTCCTGCTCATCAATGCGGCGGTGACGCAGCTTGTGTGGAAGAACCGGAAAGCGCGAACAATCATTGAAGGTTCACCAACCATCCTTATCCGTCACGGAAAAATGCTGGAGAAGAATCTGGAAAAGGAGAAGGTGACTGCGGAATCGTTGATCCAGGCCCTGCGTGAGCACGGGATTGCTGCCATCTCCGATGTCAGCATAGCCGTTCTTGAGATCGATGGATCCATCAGTGTTCTCAAGAACGATGAACTTCCCCCGGCGGATCAGCCGCATCGCCATATGCGTTTTTTGTCAAAACGGAATTCCTGATTCCTCTTAAACTGTTCGAGGGAGCAATGAGCCGGATCATTGTTACAGCACTTGCGTTGATTGTTGCGGTGATTCTGCAGTCATGCATCACAGAGAACGAAGACGCGATCAAGGTTACCGGGACGGTCGTCTTCCTATCGTTTGAGGGGGGCTTCTATGGCATCAAAGGGGATGACGGAAAACACTATGACCCAACAAACCTTTCTCAGGAATTCCAAAAGGACGGTTTGCGCGTCAGATTCGAAGCAAAGGAACTACCAGGCCTGGCAAGTGTTCATCAGTGGGGGACCATTGTAGAGCTTGTAACCATTCAAAAACTCTGAGGAGGGTGACATGAAATCGTTGAAGTTGAAAATTGCTACTACCATCGCCGCCAAACCAGAAGCCGTGTTTGCGGCGCTGACGGATGCAAAAACCATTGGCCAATGGAGTGGACAGAAGGGCAAGGTTGCGACCAAGATTGGCGGTGCATTTGAAATGTTCGACGGTTGGGTGAAAGGAAAGGTATTGGAATACAAGCCGGGAAAATCTCTGGCGTACACATGGCATACTGAGGACTGGACAG